>CAJBMJ010000442.1 GCA_903954045.1 uncultured beta proteobacterium
GGTAAGTCTGGCAGTGCAGCGATGACAGCAGCTACTGCAAAGACATTTGCGCTTACTGGCTTGACGGCTTCGACCCAGTACACGATTTGTCTGATGGCTGAAGATGCCTCTGGTAACAAGTCTTCTGTGACTTGCTATGACATCACCACCCAAGCAGTACCTGACACCACTGCGCCTACGACCAGCTCAGTAAGCGCCAGCGCCACAGGTCAGACAACGGCCAATTTGCTAGGTACCTCCGATGAGGCAGCCACAGGCTACTGGGTAGTGTTGCCTGGCCCAAGTGCTACAGCACCGACAGCAGTGCAAGTCAAAGCGGGGCAGAACAGCGTCGGCAGTGCCGTTGCCAGCGGCAAGTCTGGCAGTGCAGCGATGACAGCAGCTACCGCAAAGACATTTGCGCTGACTGGCTTGACAGCGTCGACGACTTACACTATCTGTTTGATGGCCGAAGATGCTTCTGGCAACAAGTCTTCTGTGACCTGTGCAGACATCACAACGCAAGGGGTCAACGCTAATGGCGCTTGTGGCGGTGCCCAAGGCCAGGCGGTTTCCATTGCGCCAAGCCAGAACTTGTGCTCCACCGGCAGCGCAGGCTCAGTGCTCTCGGCCAATGGTGGCTATAGCTGGAACTGCTCTGGTGTAGGCAGCGGTTCCCCCGCATCGTGTACGGCTCCAGGAGCTACAGCGCCAGGCAGCACAACGACCACCACCACGGAGCTTGTCAGCGGCACGGGTTGCCGGTTTAGCTCAGTCACCCCATTGGCTCCGCCGGCAGGTGGCCCTGGTGGAGGAGTGACCATGCCCTACGGTGTGGTGGACTTCACGCTGCTGGACTGCACGGCAGCGCAGGCCACAGTGCGCATGACCTACTCCGGTCCGGTGGGTGGCATGACGCTTTGGAAATACGGCCCTTACCCCACCCCCACAAGTGCCGTGAGCTGGTATCAGCTCACAGGAGCCACGGTCAGTGGCAACTCCATCACCTTCACCATTGTGGACAACGGTGTGGGCGATGCAGACCCGGCAACTGGTGTGATTGCCGACCCAGCGGGCCCGGGCAACGCGCCTGGCTCGGCGCAATCTATTCCCACCCTTTCCGAGTGGGGCCTGATCATCATGTCTGCCTTGCTTGCGCTGGGTACGCTGGTGGTCATGCGCAGACGCGAAATTTGATTTTCTAAGCCTGTCACACAATGTGCCCACTTCGGTGGGCATTTTTTTTGCGTTCACGGGCGACCAAAATTTGGTCACAAGCAATTGCATTTATTTGATGCCGAGAGACCAACACCGCCATATCACCTCCACTTCATCCTCATGTCGCCACCAAAGCTGCGTGGAAACGCCAACGTTCTGCCGTCGATCACCATCAGACATCCCCAGCTCGAACCCATCGTCACCGTTTTGCCAACGCCAAGTTGCCAATTCACGGCCCAATCAACATCGATAAGACGATAAGACGATAAGACGATAAGACGATAAAACGACGTCGTCCACACCACTACGGTTTTCCTGCTGACCGTTCACCCCGGGTTGGGTGCTAGCCCCCCGTAAATACCTGCATTTTTTCGGACTCTGTGGCACCTTGGATGGAAAGGAGAAACTTTCCATGCCCCCACTTTCAAGGCCCATATCATTAGAAGAAATAATTAAATCTACACTTTATCAAGCGCACTTATGCATCGCCCCTTCGGGACAAAGCTTTAGCGCGCCACCTACCGCTGGACCTGAACCCCTCTTTCAGGTTGTTTCTGTCGGTCGAGGTCGCCCGGCCATCACAAACCGCTGTCCTCATGTTCGCCCCATTCCCCTCTGTCGAGGTCGCCAGTCTGGTGAATGTGTCGTTCATTTCCAGGCGTGCCTTCCTGCCTTGGTCAGTGGAGGTGCCCTATGAGCATCTACCACTTCACCGTCAAGATGCACTCTCGTGCCAAGAACAAGAAACTCCGCGCCCTGCGTGCCTATGCCTACCGAGCTGGAACTCGTGTCGTGGACCCCATCACCCAGGCTGTCTACAACAGCACAGCCAAGCGGCATGAGGTCATCCGCTGCAATACCATCACCCCGGACATCGGACCTGCCTGGAAGGACGATCCACTCGAGCTATGGCACCAGGTGCAGCAGATTGAGAAGCGCGTGGACGCGGGTCTCTTCAGAGAATTCGAATGTGCCTTACCTAAAGAGGTCGCCAGCGCACAACATCCCGAAGCCTGGGTTGCCCTGATAGAAGCATTCATTCGGGACCAGCTCACCCCCCATGGTGTCCTGGTGACCTACGCCATCCACAGCAAGCCGAGCAACCCCCATGTCCACATGATGTGCACCACCCGCACCTGGGGTGACGACGGGTTTGGACTCAAGAACCGCAGCCTGGATACCTTCAAGATGCTCTACCAATGGCGGGCATCCTGGGCAGACCATTGCAATCAGGCATTGCAAACCGCTGGACGATTCGAGCGGGTCACCCACAAGTCCTATGCCGAACTCGGCATCAAGCGGGAAGCCACATCTCATGTCGGACCCGTTCACAGCGAACAGAGTGACCCTGGCTATGCCCAGAAGCGCCAGGAGGTCATCGCCAGCAACCGCAAGGTGCGAGACCGAAACTTGCGCCGCAAACATGAACGACAGCGGCTGGCACAGGTGCATTGCCAGGCAGGCATTCATGCAGTCCAGATGGTGCGGACCGTCAAACCGTGGGTGCCATGGACAGCAACGGCACAGCCTTCGATACCAACACCCTTGCAGCCGACTGTAGCGTCCTACCCATTGGCGCATCGGGTGGTTCAGCTAGAACAACCCGCAGCAACCATCCATTCCGTGGACGATACGGCGGAACACAGAGCGCGCCAAGAACTATTGAACGCATGGCCGGGGGCACTGGATGCCTTTGCCAAGCTCCAACGCTGGAGATCCACCATGGGCCGTACTTGGTCCTGGTCCATCTTCCTGGCGCAGTACCAGCGCATCAGCAAGACCCAGGACAACCCACTGGCAGAACTCCTGACCAAAGAATTGATGTGGGTCGTGAGCCGTGCTCCACACAAGGTGGCTTCTTGCCTTCAGGCTGCTGACCCACCCGATCTGATTCGGGCAGCCAGCGCGGTACGTTCTTGGGCGATCAAGCACAAACCGCAGTGCCTACCGGCATTGGAAACTCTCATTGAATCCGCCCGTGCCACGCTACCGGAATTCCGGCAGCGTACAAGTCCCGTTGATCGTGAAGCTACGTCCACGAACAACGATGAGGCAAATCTGAACAACCGAGCAGACATTCCAACAGCAGACACAGACACCCCAAGCACTTTTGCCCAATCCTTGGCAGCGTTCCCGGAACTGGCACACCTAGTCCCGTTCCTGACGGACATCGTGGTGCCATGCCAGCGATTAGCCAAAGCCATAGATAGGGCATTCACACCCGCAATCCTGTTCAAACGGCTTCAACGTTTGCAGGTCGAAGGGGTTCTTGACCCCAGAATCACCCTGGATTCCCTGGTTGATGCCTTATTGACCAAAGACCTGGTGTTTGCCGCCAAGCGCAGACCGCATCGCCTGATGGATGCTTTGAAAGCCGTTCCACCATTACGCCGTACCCAGTTTGAATGCGTGGTCCGGGATGTTCTGGCAGGTACCGTCTATGAAGCCGGTCATGACAGAGCAGCCCAAGCCTTGTCGGAATTCCAGCAGCGTGAATTGCAAGCCCGATGGTCCATCGAGCAGGTGCTGACACAGCAGCAAATCGCCGACTTTGAACATCGTCGGGCATATCTGAACGCTTTGGGGCAGGAATATTCCTGGCACGCATTTCAGAACGATATCAACCGGTATGCCCAGAGTGAGCAGGGATGGCAGCGGGCGTGGTGGGATGTGCAGGTTCAATCTGTAAACCCGAATGCATGGCAGACAGTCAGCCAGCACGTCCCGGCTTGGTATGTCGTACCCGACGAATTACGTCATCGATTCGAATCCCATGGCCAGGGCGGGATGGTGCAGACGGGGGAAGGGCGCCATGGTCAAACCACCGCATCCGCCGTCCACAAATATGCCCCCGAAGGGCACAGAAACGACCGTCATGACGCCAACTTTGATCGCTGTGACGGCAACTGACACCGCTGTGACGCAGACCAATGCCGTCGTGACGGAACCGGGTACATCCTTCAAAGCCAATATTGACGCGGGCTTCCAGGGGAAGGACGTTTTGATCTAAGACTGAACCAAGACCTGTTTAAGACAGGTCTATGGTTAGTGATCTGGTGATACTCGCCGCCGCCTGTGACGTCGCCGAGCATCACCGGGGGTATGGTGAGTTGTATGTATGGGGTTGTGTCTTACCCTGGAATAGTGAGAGACGTATTAGCCAAGGGTTTGTGGGCGGGTGCGATGACGCTTGTGGGCCATTGCAGTCATTACGAATGACCGTTAAGGAGCGCCGGAAAACCGAGCATTTATGACCCAAGTGAGAGGCGTTCAAAAGTCGAGGTTGGGCCTGGAAGCTGTCAGATCCTTTGCTCCATACCAGTCACTCACGATTTGGTTTAATGCGCTTGAATGCGAAAGCCTCATGCCATACTGGCTCTAATGCGATTGAAATTCCTGACTGTTACGGCATCTTTTTTACTCGCCCGAGAAGTAGCCATTTGGCCTGCCTGTTTGATCACACTCGCAATAGTTGGGCTTGTGGCATGGCCCGCACCAATACTTGCAAACACCTTGACGCAGTTGCGCTGCCAAGTTCACTATGCTGGCGAAACCCGGACACTGAATTACCCGCCAGTTACCGATATTTACGTGGTGCCGGCCATACCGATCGGCGAGACATTTCGGTTTAAGGTGGTAGTTGCAGGTGAAGTTGGACGTATCGACTATGTGGCGATTTACACCTACTCACAAACAGCCCCCTGGAACGAACTGCTGCACCAAGTCAAGTACCTGAAGCCCACTGCGACTGGCACGAAAGATCCGGCGGCACTCACGGGCCAAGTCTATGTGTACTCCCGTGAACTCCATAGCGAATTGCAATATGGTTGCGCGATCGTAGAGGTATTGCCATGAGACGATTTACATGGCTTTCATCGTGGGTATGTTTCCTGCTGTGGCAGGGCAGCACTTCATTTGCCGAGCCCCCAGCGATCGAACCCACTGTATCTATCGCCTTTGTAGGCGACATCCTGCTCGACGATACGCCCGGCCGTGTGGTGAAGCGTGGGCGTGATCCGTTCGCTCCATTTGCAAAGATTCTCAGCAGCGCCGATATTCGTGTCGGGAATCTGGAATGCGTAATCGCAACCGTAGGAAAGGCTGATCCAGGCAAGCCGTTTTCCTTTCGTGCTCACCCGCGCACTGTCAGGGTGCTCAAGCGGCATTTTGATGCTGTGGCATTGGCTAATAACCACTCCGGAGACTTTGGTCCGGCGGCATTTGTCCAGATGTTGGGCCTGTTGCAAGCCAGCGGCATTGGGTACTTCGGTGGCGGAAAAACGCTGACAGAAGCGCATCGTCCCCTGCTAATCGAGCGCAATGGTCTTAGGATAGCTTTGCTGGGCTACAACGAATTCTTTCCCCGCCGCTTTGAAGCTGACACGGATACACCCGGTATCGCTTGGAGCGAAGACGAACAAGTGATTCTCGACATCACCAATGCGCGGAAAATGTATTCGGCTGATCTGGTCATCCCGATGATGCATTGGGGCTGGGAGCACAAGCCCCTTGCAAGCGAGCGGCAGCGCCAACTTGCCCGCACGATGATCGACGCTGGTGCAGATGCCGTGGTGGGAGGCCATCCACACGTTACACAAGACATCGAAACCTATCGCGGCAAACCCATAATTTATAGTTTGGGCAACTTTGTTTTTGATGGATTCAAGGACGAGGATAACAATACTGGCTGGCTACTGCGCATGGATCTGGACCGTCTTGGCGTACGTGCGTGGAATATCTACGTGGCCCGGATTGATCGTGAAGGCATCCCGCATCCAAAGACAGGGAAGCCTGGACTATGCTGGAGTCGTCACTCGGGGGCTAGGGTCGAATGCGAAGATGGCGAGCGTCTCCAGTAACCGTCTATTCGTGACCGGTAGGTAACGCGAAAACTCTGACAATACCCTTGATTTAACACTGGTTAAACTAAGTCTAATTCAGTGAAAGTATTCGCGCTTTGCGGCGGCGGAAGTCTTGCTCTGTACAACCACCCGGACTGTGGGAACTGGAGGGGCCGGGGATTTGAAAAGAAACACCATGTCCAACAACCGCATCACCCGCCTTACGCACAGGCTGTTTGTCTGCGCGCTCGCCACCCTGCTTTCATGTTCTTTAGCCCATGCAGCAACGATCACGGTAACCAGCACTGCGGACAGCGGGGCCGGGTCACTCCGCCAAGCCATTGCAGATGCCGCTGCCAACGACACCATTGCCTTCAGCGGCAACGGCACGATTACATTGGCAAGTGAACTCGCCGTCAACAAAAACCTGAGCTTTGTTGGCAATGGCGTGGGCAACACCATCATTGATGGTAACAACAGCGTGCGGCTATTCAGCGTAGATCGAAACATCACGGTAAGCTGGGCCGACATGACCCTGACCCGGGGACGCGCTAACGATGGCGGCTGTATATATGCCCTCAACCCATCTGTGGTGACCCTGACACGTGTGACCGCCAATGCATGTGCCGCAATTCTTAATCTTGGCGGCGCGATTCATGGTTATTCAGTTAATTTGACGGACAGCACTATTAGCGGCAATAGCGCAACGTCCTGGGGCGGTGGCATTTTTGCCTTCGGTGATCTCATGGTATCCAATTCGACGATCACAGCCAACAGCGTCGGAGCTCGAGGGGGTGGAATTTATTTCCAGCCAAGTTCTGGTAATGCGCTCACCATTCTTCATAGCACAATTTCTGGGAATACTGCGTCTGAAGGCGGTGGTATCTATGTTTTTCTTGCTCCTCCAATTTCCATCGGTCACACGGTACTTGCGGGTAACAACGCCAGCATATCCTCTCCCGATGCGTATGGACCATTTGCCTCGACCGGTTACAACGTGATCGGCAATACCACTGGAATGACCATCACTGGCACCACAACAGGAAACATCATCAACGGTGCAGCTTCACCGCTCAGCCTCGGCCCATTGGCCGACAACGGTGGCCCCACCAAAACCATGGCGATCGGCGTGGACAGCGTGGCCTATAACGCGGGTGACCCTTCCTTTTCCGGATCACCGAGCACCGACCAGCGCGGCACAGCGCGGGTGAAGATGGGGCGCATCGACATTGGTGCGTACGAGAGCAGTGACCCCGTTGTTGCCATCACGCCGTCCACCCTCAACATTGCAGAGGGTTCTTCGGCCAACGTCACCCTCACGCGCACCGGCAGCACCGCGAGCGCACTCACCGTCAACCTGAGCATCACTCAGGGCACGGGTATCACAGGTGCTGACTACACCTTGTCGGGCGCATCCATCAGCGGCCAGAGCGGCAGCGTTACCGCCACCATTCCTGCAGGCAATTCCTCGGTCAATATCGCCGTGGCGGCTCAGAATGATGTGATACAAGAGTCCAGCGAAGTGCTCACGCTGACACTGGTTGACGCCCTCAGCTACGACTTGGGAGCCACCACGTCCAGCGCGGCCACACTGCTGGACAATGATTTTGTTCTGACGGTGACTACTGCTGGCACTGGAAGCGGCACCGTCGGTGGCAGCGCCGCCGGTACTTACAACGCGGGGAGCGCACTGACCCTGACCGCGACACCCGATACCGGCAGCACATTTTCTGGCTGGAGCACGGGTTGCAGTGCGTCGTTCAATATGCCATCCAGCGATCTGACCTGTACGGCGACCTTTGTACCGGCGACCACTTCGCGGTCTAGCATTTCGACAATTTCTAGCGGCGTGACTGCCACGTTGTCGGCAGCGGGTTGTAGTGCCGTTGACAGTGCAACTTTCATCGCGCCACCTGCCGGTGCGCCAAGCAACACGAGCTTCCCCTATGGATTGCTGGACTTCACCTTGAGTGGCTGCGCTGGCAGTGCGACAGTAACCGTGACCTACTCGCAGAACCTGCCAAGCGGTGCTACTTTCTACAAAATCAGAACAGGGACGTATCAGACGTATACGGCCTCCGTGGGATTCAACAGCGTGACCTTCACACTGACAGACAACGATTCATGGGACGGCGATGGAGGGGCTGGTGTCATCAAGGACCCAGGCGGACTCGGATTTGGCAGCACCACCAGTATCCCAACCCTGTCTGAGTGGGGCATGATCATTCTGTCAGCGCTGCTTGCCCTGGGGTCATTCGGAGTTATGCGGCGCAGGCAGGTCTGATTGCTGGCGGGGGGGCAAGCTCTCCTCCTTTCCATAAAATTATCATTCCTGACAAAAAAAGAAACCCGACACATGGGCCGGGTTGGAATCCTATTTGCGTCACACATCTAGGACCTGCTCAGGGAGGTAAAGCAGGAGGCTTGCGCCTGTAGGGAATTGTAGGATATTCGACTAAATCAGTGGGGTTGACTTGCAGACTTGATCTCATACCAGCATCCCCAACATCTTCGCTTAGAAAGCTCCTGTGCTTGGCAGCAAATACGATCTCGCCTCTAGCCCATTGATCATCGTCGTGCAGCCCTAACCCGCGTCCATCCAATCAAAAGCATCAATAAAACCAACAATAGCTTACCCCACTCAGAGAGTGTAGGTATGCCGTTGATTTGGGTGACAGCAATGGTGCGATCGACATCTGGAGCAGCAAGAAAATTTGAGTCACCGATCTGGCTGGCACGGACCACGCAATTACCAGCCCCGGTCAATGTAAGTGTTGAGTTGGCAAGCGAACAAGGGCCGGAAACTACTGAGAACGTTACTGGGCTCGTTGAGCCACCGCCATTTGCAGAGAGGGTTAGTACATCACCCACAACTCCAGTACTCGGGGGATTGAAGGTAATGGCCTGACTTGATAACCAGATCGGATTATTGGTGTAACTCCATGCTTGCTGAATTAGGCTGTCGTTGCCAAGCAATACCTTTAGCCAAAGTTTAGATCCGTTCTCTCCTGGAAATTCAGCGCAAATGAAAGAATTCGGTGATGTGCTGAACGATCCGCTATAGGCGGCATTCTCACACGTGCCGGGATCATTGTTGCCATCGATGCTTCCCACGCGGTAGGCCCAGAAGTTAAAGGTCCCCAACACATTGATCACGGTGGGGTTTGCTGGGCCAATAAGGCCAAAATGTGGTGTGGGTGTATCGGTGACTCTGATTGCCAATGAAATAAAACGTGCTGTTGCTGGTGTCAATATTTGCCATCCACCGCAACCTGAACGGTATTCGGTGCTGGTACTGATCAAATCAGGACACGCTCTGACCTCACTTTTCGCGACGTTGCACAGAACAAGCCCGAAAAATAGCGTGGCGAGAATTCTTATAAATACAGGCACACGGGATTTGATTACGGTAACTGGACTGGCTTTTCGAATGGCGCCTAGCATCGGCAACCCAAAGGCTTGCGATGTTTCCCCAGACGCCATCGTGCAAACCAAATTTTGACGAGTGTATTCCTCGCTGCGCATTTTTTCTCCCTATCCAAATGAGATTCGTTGAAAGTGAAATGTTAACGCCAACCATGAACATTTCTGATTAATCGAGCGTTACTGCCAAAGATTGAACCGTTGCAAACGTCGCATTTGACGTTTCACCAGGGCTAGCAGGTGCCCCATGTCGAAGGGGTGCTCGGTGATCAGTGCTTGGCGGGCATAGGCTCACTCTTCAGCATAATTTCTGTGCAGTTGGGCGGGACTTCTTCAACGGTGCTTAGAATGATCGGCAAACTTATCGAGTTGTAATTCAACTTGCATTCGAATGCTATGTCCACCATTAGGGATTTGTCGCCATGCACTTGCAATTGATCTACAAGTATTCAACCTGTGGTGATTGATTGCTTCCGCGCACACCGGTCACACGCAGCAGGCGCAATCAACCTCAGCTTAAGGGTGATGCAGTTATGAGTTTGGACGACCGGTGTGGGTCGAATGCAGGTCTGGGCCATTATGTGGAGAACTCAGTTATGAATAGCTCTGGCGTCAAAAAGCTGATTCGCCAAGGGGATCAGCTTTTCAAGGGTAAATGAGCTTTACATAATTTCAATGAACGTGTTCAGTTATGAGTGCGACCTGCCAGACAGAATGGTCACCTCGCTTTTCCATCGCAATCCTGAGCCGTTCACTCTTGTGGCGCCGTTGGAGCCTGATAGGTCCGACGCGACAGTTCAAGATGACTTGTCTGAACCGACGGTCATCAAAGTCTAACTATTATGTAGAGAATTCATTCTGCTGAACACCCGCAGTTCTGAGGGGAAAACCGAGATCGGAACAGCCAACTCTGCATAACTGAGTCCTATACATAATGGCCCTTATGGATAGCTATCCATAAGGGCCAGGAACGGTCTTTCCTGAGTGACAGGTTTGGAGCAATGAATCATTTCGCCACGACTAGGCCCGATACCTAACATTCTCTGCAGACTCCTTCGTGCGCCAAGCGGTCGTAATCGTCGATCAGCTGTTCGACTTACAGCTCACCTTATTTGCGCGTGGTTCCAGTCCGTAGATGTCTGTGTAAGGTTGAATCATGCTCATGGTGACATTGAGTGACGACTGGTTTCCGTTAAAGCAATTCCAAACTTCGTTTTACGCGTAAATTGGCTCGCATGTGGCTCAATGGGTTTATCAGTCAATCCTTAGCAACACCCCGTCCAAATGGACGGGTGACTGGGCTGGCGCAAACCAATAACATCATTCAACGCCTTACCTGTAAATTTACGCCCAGTTTTTCTCAAAATGGCCTCACGATGAAATCCGCTTCTCGCACTGCTGGTCTAGCCGCCTTCCTACTGCACTCAGGCCCCTCCCGCCGTATTTCGCTGTGGTTGGCCAGTGCATTTGCCCATCTAATGGTCGTTGCCTTGCTTTCACCTGCCACGGCTGCACCGCTGGTCATTAGTGATGGCGCGACGGTCACGCTATCAACAAACACCAGCGGAACAGCAGGAACCAACGGTGTGACAGGTGCTACTGGCGCGGGCGGATCGGCAGGCGCAGACGGTAGCGTGGGCGCCACAGGGGCAGTCGGTGCCGCAGGCGTCGCAGGCACGAGCGGCACCGCAGGAAGCCCTAGCGGCAGTGGAGGTGCCAGCGGTGGAGTTGGCGGCACCGGTGCCACGGGTGGAAGCGGACTGACAGGTAGTAGCGGGGGCGCGGGGGGGTGGGGCGCGACAGGTACGGTGGGCGTCGAGGCCGTGAGCTACTCCGGTGTGGGGACTACCACTGCGGTACTCACCAACAGCGCGACGATTGAGGGCGGCAGTGGAGGACAAGGCGGAACCGGAGGCACGGGCGGCACAGGCGGGCAAGGCGGCAACGGCGCGACGGGCGGGTCCGGTGGCGTTGGAGGCCAAGGTGGTTCAGGTGGAGCTGGCTACAGCAACAATTCTGGCAATGGTGGCAATGGCGGTGCCGGTGGCAACGGTGGGGCGCCCGGTGCGGGTGGAGCCGGTGGCAATGGCGGTGTCGGTGGCAATGGCGGTGTCGGCGGCGCCGGTAGCACCGGTGGCATTGGTGCAACCGGCATCCGCCAAGATGCAGGCAGTCTGCGCGTAATGAATCAGGGCAACCTATACGGCGGCGCGGGTGGGGCAGGCGGTACTGCCGGTGCTGGGGGAGCCGGCGGGACTGGGGGCACTGCCGGTGGTGGGGGCGCGGGCGGCCCGCTTGGTGGAGCCGGTGGAGCCGGTGGCGCCGGCGGCGCAGGGGGCAGCGATTCCAACTACATCGGATCTTCTACCGGTGGCAGTGGCGGCGCAGGTGGTCAGGGATTTAGCGGTGGCAATGGTGGACCCGGAGGGAGCGGCGGGTCGGCATATGCATTCGGTAACTTCGTGACGGCTGAAGGTGGCGCCGGCGGAATTGGGGGGCAGGGAGCGAACGGTGGTGCGGCTGGTTTTGGGGGTAGTGCTTCCGCGCAAGGAAATGATGTTACAGCAAACGGCGGGATGGGCGGGATGGGCGGGATGGGCAGTACTTCCGGAAACGGAGGGGCCGGTGGAAACGGAGGTGGCGCGAATTCGGCAGGGGTTCGTCCACGTGCCACCGGTGGCGCCGGCGGTAGCGGTGGCAGTGGCGGTGCCGGTGGTAGCGGCGGGTTAGCAGGCACCGCTAGCGCAATAGGGATCGACACCATTACCAATGCTGGTTCGGCTGGTGCAGCTGGGGCAACAGGCGGTTTCGCACCGACGACGTCGCCCGGTGCAAATGGTACGGCGGGCAACGGAGGGGGAGGCGGCTCGGCAGGAGGGTCGGGGTCAACCGGTAACACCGGAAACGGTGGTGCAGCGATCCTGAGTCAGGCTGGCAGCGTCCGTCTTGAAGTTCTCAACACTGGGGCAGGCATCATTCGTGGCGGAAGCGGCCTCAACGGTGGTGCGGGCATCCAATCGGCAGCCAGCACGCTTGTCATCGAGAACCTTGCCGGCGGCAGCATTCTAGGTGGCGTCGGCAGCAATGCCTATGGCATTGACGTCACCGGCGGTATTCTCACCAGTCTGTCCAACACCGGAACCATCAGCGGAACTGGCAATGGCGCCGGGATTCACAATGCGGGCGCTATCACCACACTGACCAACCGGCAGGATGGCCTGTCCTACACCGGCACCGCTCCCGCCAACTATTACGTCGACATTGCCGGAACTACTGCGGGTCAGTATGGCACGTTGATAGTGAAGGACTCCCCCAACTGGAATATCAGTGCATTGAATTTTGGGGTTGCTTCCGGCTCGACCTTGGCCGAAGGCGTAATCTACCAAGATGTGATCCAGGGAAGCGGGACGACCAGTTTTAACAGCACGGCAAGCAAGACTGGCAGCTTTGTTGCAGGCGGCACGACCTACAACTATTCTCTGGTCTATGACGGTAACAGTTGGGACCTGACGCTGGTCGGCATCTACACCGTCACCTTCGATGCCAACGGCGGAAGCGGCAGCATGAGCACGCAGAGTGGCAGCTACAACACCACCGCAGCGCTGACCAACAATGCTTTCACCCGCACCGGCTATACCTTTGCGGGCTGGAATGCGGTTCAAGGCGGAGGCGGTGCAGCCTATGCCAATGGTGGAAACTACACATTTACGGCCAGCAACACGCTGTACGCCCAGTGGAACATCAACAGCTATGCCGTCACCCCCAACGCAGGCGCTGGCGGAAGCATCAGTCCCAGCGGCGCGCAAACAGTAAATCACGGTGGAACCACCAGCTTTACCGTCACACCCAATACGGGATACAGCATAGCCAGCGTGACGGGTTGCAGCGGCAATCTGAACGGAAATACCTACACCACAGCAGCAGTAACCGGGGCCTGCGCGGTGAGCGCAACCTTTAGTGCAAACACATCGGTCACCGGCTCCACCGCCGGTGGCTCGGTCACGGCAGCCATCACCGGCGGCACTTGCGCTGGTTTTGTCACTGGCAGTACCCAGTTTGCAGCGGGTAGCAATGCACCGGCAGGCCAGACCTTCCCCTACGGCAGCTTTGGCTTTACTGCCACGGGGTGCGGCACCAGTGGAGGCAGTGTGACGATCACCCTGAACTATCCGCAGGGCCTGCCAGCACAACCCAAGTTCTACAAACTTATCAGCGGCAACTGGGTGGATTGGACTAGCCGGGCTACCTTTGGCGCGAACACGGTGCAGTACACGGTGCAGGACAACCAATTGGGCGACAGCGATCCGGCAGCCGGCGTCATCACTGACCCGGTGGCGCTAGCGGCACCTGCCGAACTGGCCAGCATTCCTACGCTCAATGAATGGGCGTTGATGCTGCTGGCGAGCTTGATGTTGATGCTGGGGATGTGGCAGGTGCAGCGCCGTTCTGTCGTTGCCGGGGCGATGGAAATTTAATAGAGAGAGACTTCATGATGACCATCTTGTCCGACCGACTGCCTTCCTGGAAAAGCCTTGTTTTTGCTGTCGTCTGCCTGAACGCCTCGTTCATCGCCTGCGCTCAGAACATCACTGCGTTTAGCGGGGGCGGGCAACGTGCCCAGGTTGGCACAGCGTTTTCCAATCCGTTCGTGGCTGTGGTAACCAACACGAGTGGCGTACCCCAATCCGGACAGTCGGTTACTTTTTCCGGTTCGGGTCTGGATACCAATTACACCTACACCGCCACGACAGACGCCAATGGCCGCGCATCCCTGGCGCTTTATGCAAACGCCACGGCTGGCGCTTACACGGTCACGGCAATACTCAACGGCGCCCATTCGGCCATGGCCACGTTCGGTGCGCGTCAGGGCACCAATGCCAGCTGTACTGCAAATATTTCCGTCACAAGCGGGAACGATGCGGGAGCGGGCACGTTGCGCGAGGCTGTCAACGAGGTGTGCGCTGGCGGGACGATTGATCTGACGCCATTGACATGTGGCAGCACCGTCACCCTGGCGAGTCGCCTGTATCTGGCGTCAGATGTGACGATCAAAGGGCCGCCGAGCTGTGGCACCCCCGTAACGATCAGCGGCAACAATGTCACGCGACAATTTTTTGTTCAAGGTGGAGACGTCACGCTGCAGGACCTGACCCTGGCCAACGGGCGTGGTGCCGGTGGCAATGCAAGCCAAGCGGGCGCGGGTGCGGGCATGGGTGGTGCCATTTTTCAGAACGGTGGACATCTGCGGCTGGTGAACGTAGCGCTGAATAGTAATGTGGCTCAGGGTGGCGGATGGGACGGCGGCACCGGCGCACCCGGCGGAGGCGGTTTTGGAGGTGACGCCGTAGTGCTGCAGACCCAGGAGGCTTACGGTACTGGCGCTAACGGTGGCGATCTGGGAGGGGCTGGCGGCACTTATCCTAGATGGGTCTGTGGTGACCGCAACGGTGGAGACGGTGGGGGCGGGGCGGCGGGCTCACTTTACTGCGGTGGTCAGGCCGACGGCGGGGCGGGGGGCTTCGGTGGTGGTGGTGGCAGTAGCAGTGGCGGTGGCACTTACTATGGCGGACGTGGCGGATTTGGCGGAGGCGGGGCCGCCGGAAACAATGCATTCCAATCCAGTAACGGTGGTTGGGGCGCCAACAAGGGGACCGGTTTGCCCAGTGGAACTGGTGCGGCAGCCGGGTTTGGGGGCGCAATTTTTGCGCGCAGAGGGCTGCTAGACCTGAGCAATGTCAGCTTTACCAGCAACGCGGCCTATGGGGGACGAAGCAACCCCAATTCTATGTACACCCAATACTACGGTCAGGGCAAGGGCGGGGCCTTGTTCGTCTATGACGGTGCCCTGGTCAACGCGAGCAATGTCAGTTACTCGGGCAATATTGCGGCTGATGCCGGGGTGGCGGGTATTGGTGAGTCGCCCGCGCCGTACACCTTTGGCAGCACCTGTCCGGGAAGCGACACCGTTAACCTGTGCGGTACCGTCGTTATTGGCGGCAGTGTGGGGAGTGGCCATGTGCTGAACCTGACTGTGCAGGGCAGCGGAAGCGGAAGCGTCAGCTCGGGTGTGGTCGCTTTGAATGAAATCAATTGCCCGGGCATGTGCTCCAAATTCGGGAACGGCTCGGTGACGCTGACCGCCACTGCAGCGGATGGCAGCATGTTCACGGGGTGGGGTGGGGCGTGTAGCGGCACCGGGACATGTACCGTGTCCCTGGCGAGCGCGGATCAGGCAGTTACAGCTACCTTTATTCCTGGCTTCACCCGCATTGGCAACGACGGCAACCCGACGAGCAGTACCACGCTGGGTACTGGCCCGACCGACTGGGCCTGTACACGCGATAACGCCACCGGCTTGGTCTGGGAGGTCAAGACGACCAGCGGGCTGCGCAGCCAGACTACGACCTATACCAACTACGACAGCAGTTACGGCACAACCGCGCAGATCAACGCCGCCACCAACAGCATGGGCTTTGCCAATGCGGTCAACGACACCGCCTTGTGCGGCTCGGCGCAGTGGCGTATGCCAACCGTGGCTGAACTGCAGGGCATCGTCAAGGCGGGAGCCACAAACCCGGCGATCGATACGACGTATTTTCCGAATACGCCTAGTTCGTACTTTTGGTCGGGTTCGCCCAGTATCATGAGCTACGCGTGGAACGTGAACTTTGGCGACGGAGTTGCCGCCAGCGGCGGCGTCCGCGACAGCGGCAGCGTTGCCGTTCGCCTTGTGCGTGGCGGACAGTCTTTTGCCACTTCTGCGCTTGACGTCACTGTGACCGGTGGTGGCGCGGGCAGTGTGACCACGGGCAACATCAACTGCACCCGCTCGGGCGGCAGCACCAGCGGCACCTGTTCCGAGGGCCGCGGCACCAACAGTGTGGTCACCCTCACAGCCACGCCAGTTACGGGCAGCACCTTTGCGGGCTGGGGCGGAGCCTGCAGCGGCAGTGCCAGCACTTGCAGCATCACCATGGATGCAGCCAAAGCAGTGTCGGCCAGTTTCAACCTCAACACCTACACCGTCACCCCCAGCGCAGTCACCGGCGGCACCATCAGCCCCAGCGGCGCACAAACCGTGAGCCACGGTGGAACCACCAGCTTTACCGTGTCGCCTAGCCCGGGTTACAGCATTGCCAGCGTCACGGGTTGCAGCGGTAACCTGAGTGGCAACACCTACACCACAGGGGCGATTACGGGCGCGTGCATCGTCAACGCCACGTTCAGTGCCAACACATCGGTGACCGGCTCTACAGCCGGTGGCTCGGTCACGGCAGCCATCACCGGCGGCACCTGCGCCGGTTTTGTCACCGGTAGCACCCAGTTTGCAGCGGGAAGCAATGCACCGGCAGGCCAGGCGTTTCCCTACGGAACCTTTGGGTTTACCGCTACGGGCTGCGGAAGCGGTAGTGGAAGCGTCACCATCACCCTGACGTATCCGCAAGCTCTCCCAGCACAACCCAAGTTCTACAAACTTATCAGCGGCAACTGGGTGGACTGGGCTAGCCGGGCTACCTTTGGTGCGAACACGGTGCAGTACACCGTGCAAGACAACCAGGAGGGCGACAGCGATCCAGCCAACGGTGTGATCACAGACCCGGTGGCACTTGCAGCTCCTGCGGCGCTCACCAGCATCCCAACCTTGAGCGAATGGGGTCTGATGCTGTTAGCGGGAATGATGTTGATGTTGGGGATGCGGCAGGCGCAGCGCAGAGTGGAGCGAGCATGCTCCTAGCTCTGGATGGCATAAAGAACAGGTTTCAGGAAGCCAATAAATGTCGACTTTTTGGCGGCCAATCAACAGGTCGATAAGACGGAAATGGGTCGCCAGGAGCCTTCCAATCTGCACCCCCATTCCAGTTCTGCGCCCCCAACCTCCCTAAATTTCGCTGCTCAAAAAACAAGCACTCTTTCAGCCCACCCCGCCGCAACCCGCATAAACACTAGGGTTTGGTACCCCACTTGACAAAGCGGGGGTCGATTTGTCAATCTGGTTTCACACATAAAGGAACCATAGACATGACAAATAATCAAAACCCACAGGGAACCAAAACCCAGACCCACACGGACCAATCAACTCCGTCAAACATCGCGGCGACCCAGCTTGCAACGGTTGCATCTACATCCGCCCGGCAATTGGACTTGAAACAACTCCAGACCTGGATGACCCGCGACTGCGCAGCCCAACTCCGTCAATTGGCAAAACACCAATGCGAGGTTCAGTTGGAATTCGTCGAAGACACCGACACCTTAGAACCCATTCCAACCATTGGTATGGTGCACACGCCCAGCGCAGGCAAACCTAAGGACCCCCATCCAGCATTGGCACGCTGGCAAGTTCGCAGTGCCGTGTCGTACGTTGATGCCATCGACTCCATGGAAAAAGCCCAGGTCTTACTGCTCGATAGGTTGGAGCGCATGGTCCAGATTGCACCCGGCTTGGTGGCTTTCAGCAAGGTATTGGGCAAGTTGGACACTCAGAGCAAAGTCACTTGTGCCACAGCATTCATGCCCGACTTCAGCCCTGGTGTGATGGACCCCAGCGGAATGGAGCTGGTCTTGCAGCGTCTGGTACAAGAGCCGCTTGCCGATGATTTCGAAGGCAAGCGCTCCACACGCGAATGGATTTCCCTGGAAGAATGGCTATCCGTTTGGATGAAGCTCTACCACAGGGAGTTGAAGTCCTTCAACCCTGTGGCAGGACGGCACTTTGTGGAACGTATCCGCAAGAACAGACCCGACCCCCAACAGCAGGCATTTCATTTCAAAGACAGGGATGCGACCTACAAGGGGACATGGAAATACTTCACCCGCAACAAGAAACCCATGGCCCAAGTCAAAGGCACAGTTCATGTTCCGATTGCCTGCCTGAACCCATGCAAGGATGAAGACCAGAATTTGAGCTTTTCAGGGCCAACCGTTGAACTGCACTTTGACGGGGTTGAATTTCTGTTTGACGTTGCTGCGTTCGGGTGGGACCAGACCCAGTGGAAGCCAGCCAGTATTGCTACCACCGACGCCGCTGGTGTTTTTGACTTGGATGACGACCAGTCCGACGCCAACCCCACCCCCGAGTTCAGTCCTGAAGATTTAGTCGAAGCCATTAATGCGCGCTTGTCAGCAGAACTGGCGGACGTACTGGCAGATTTCCGGGCGGACGGATTGTGCGAAGTCTTGGCCATGCAAACGTCTCGCCCGTCCGGTTCACGGGGAAGGAATGCCGCAAATCAGTCAAATCTGGCGCTGGTCTTCTATGTGAACTCTGCTCAACCAGTCACTTACCACGCGGTGTACAAAGGTCCCGAATATCCCTGGGCAATGTGCCAGGTGATGGAGTCGGTGACATCCATGCAGGATTTTGAGCGTGCATTTGAATCAGTGGTTCACCGCTTACCCAAGATTCGCAGCAGTTTGCTGGGGCTCCAAAATCTGTTGGGCAGCATCGATAACTACGGCACCGCCTTGACGGTAGATGCTTTGTTGGAAAGTGCGGGTGGCTGGGTCGTCGATAACGGCGGGATGGGCTTGGTGGCGGGCAAACATGTGCGAAGCAATTACGTTCGCATTTGGGACGATTGGACCCTACCCATCAGTGGCTCTACCGAGAACTACTTGGCACGTTGGTGCGATTCTGTAGCCACCGTCAAGTTAGAGAGCACCCCAGAACCAGCTGGTGAGTTTTTGGACTATCTGGAATTCGACGAAGACGGCTCCTGGCTGTCGAAGTGGGCTGACAGAACCATTCAGGGGACTTGGGCCTACGAGGTGACGCTCGATAAGCCGCATGTGGTTTTGAGCCACCGCCTGGAGTTTGGTCTGCCTTCTTTGGATATGGATGTTAGCCATCGTGTACCCCCGGTTGCCACCTGGCGAGTGAAAGCTCAGATGGTCATCGACGGTGTAACTTTGGTGGGCAGTGATGAAGCATTGACACTACGCATGGTCGGCAATCTTCTACCCACTGCCGAACTGGACCGCAGCGTTTCATCCGGGATGGTGGAGGAGATTGAAGCGGAGATTTTTGGATAAAAATTCGGGAGTGGGTAGGAAACTTGCCCGCTTTCAGAAATCGCGCCCGGTGCGCAGAAAGGAAATCATGGACATCGAGAACCCGATAACTGCCCTGTTGCTGTTTACAACCATAGCTCAAACATCCCCCGATGCGGATGAAGTTCAGGAATATGCAGAACAGGCGCAAGTGATTATTGACACCTACAACCTCGATGAAGATGTCATTTCGTCAACCAGTGCGCTGTCAAAAAAGTTGATCGAACAGCACGAGAAAAAATTCTTCATTGAGGTCCATCTGGGTGACGGTTCAAAGGCGCTGGTTGGCTGCGACGACCAAGAGACCCTGAAAAACGGCTTGGTCAAGTTTCAAACTGAATACCCAGGGAGTGTTCAAATCAGTTTCCAGGAGGCGTACCCGTCGCTATGGAATGCAATAGCGGAAGAACGAACCTAAACCGGATAGCGTCCCCAAGAATAGGCGTGGCACCCGCCCATCACTTGACAAATCGCATCCCGATTTGTCAATCTGGTTGGACAAGGGAGAAATCACATGCCAGCTATCAGTTCCAACAATAGACCAACCAGCCAAACCAATCCGCCTGTAAACACCCGCATATCTCAAATGCCCATGGGCACTGCCAGAGACCCCTACATTGAAGCCCTGGATGCCCACATGCATGCCCAGTTCGCAAGCGCTGTAGGCGCATTTGAAGACGATGGGCATTGCCAGATACGTGTCATCGGATTGCATGCCTACGAAGGGGCGCCATGGTCACCTGGCTTGCTCATGAATTACCGATTGCCCAGTGGTCCCGTACCCGACGATGGACCCCACTATTACAGACAGTGGGCGTTCCGGCTGGATTTGACGGATGTAACGTCCATCGGGCTGTTTCCTTCGGCCATGGCGATGGTCGTTCCCAGGCTGCCCAGCATTCGGCAAACTTTGATTGCCTTGCACCAAACCCTTGGATATATCGACAACCTTTACAACGAGGAAGCCTTCGAATCCCAAATCCGGGAGGATTACCCCACGTTGACTGACGACTCTGGGCTCCAGTTTCTGTTGTGTCCGGTCAATGATGCCACCCAAGACCACACGCGATTGATACCGACCGACCCTGTGACCGATGGGGGCATGGAAGATTGGATGTCGGACTGGTGCGTCTTTGCCCAGCATATGAAGACACAGGGCGAACCGGTACTGACGAGGGAATTTTTGGCATCAATCCAACTGGCAGATACGGACGGCAACTGGTTCAGTGCCTATGGCAAGGAGATGCGTTTTATCCGACCACACCTGGAAGCACTGCCGGGTGGTCCTGTGCTGGTGATGGAGATGCAGACCAACCACTATTTGCCAATCTTCGACCTGGCGAGTCGGTTTCAGGAACGTGGGGGCATGTGGCCCCGCTTGGGACTCAAATTTGCGGATGCCGGGACGTTGGGGATGGAGCCGGGCTTATTTATGGCAGGGGTGAACATGGGGTGCAATCCGTTGCTGGTGAGTGCAAGACGGGACGCCGAGATGGTCGCGGCCGCCACTGGGATTGGCGGGGATGTGTTTTGTGAGTGAGTCAATGGCTCTTTCGAGCACATCGGGAGCCTTTCATTGGAGGAACTTGCATCGGACCTCATTCGCACCGGCATTATCTGGAGGAATCCCAGATGCAGGTGTCTTCATACCTTAACGGAAAGCTTCATCAACAGAGGGGAGGGTGCGAACTTCCTCCACGAACTTTTTTGCGTCGGCAAGTCCTAGTACCTTGGTCAATGCGCTGATGCCCCGGTGCCGTACAGATCCGGAGTGCTCCACGAGCAGGGCATAGAGCTCTTCAACCTGGACGTCGAAATAGCGTCTATTCAGAACATCCAGACTCTTGTGGCCGGTTAGGCGACTTAACTCCATCGGGTTGTTGACCTTCTTGGAAAGATCCTTGGTGGCAATTTTTCTCAATGAGTGGAAAGTCAGTTTTTTAATTGGGGGGTCAGCTTTGGCACATGCAATAGAAAACGCACCTGTGACAGAGTTGATAGTGTTGGAAAAAATGAGCCCAGATTTCGTGGGGCTTGCTTCATAGAGCGGACGCAGTATGTCTTGCATCTCCGGTGTAAGAGGCACGGCACGGCCCAGGGATTGGGTCACACTTTTCGTGTGATCGTTTTTTTCTCGGGGCAGGGTAAGGATATTGTTGGCCCAGTCGATATCCTCCCAGCGCATACCGCCTGATTGTTCGCCGGTTATCTTGTCCTTTGCGCCTTGAACGATTTCGCTTCGACGAAAAGCCATCGCTAATGACAGCTTAACGATAGGAATCATCCAGGGAGAGTGCGCCTGGAGGGCTGCGATCAGGCGCTCGTACTCATTTCCAGACCATGACCGCTGCACATTGTTCTTGGGTTTGGGTAAGGAAATCCCGCTGGGTGGGTTGTCTACGGGATAAAGCCATTCATTGGCGGCATGGGAGTACAACGAGGTCAGAACGGTGAAGTAGTTGCGTACCGACGAAGCGGAATATTTTTCTTCCAGCAGCTTGTCTCGAAGTAGGATGTAGTCCTTCTTTTTCAGGTCGCGAAGTAGCTTGTTTTCTCCCAGCCACTCCGACAAATGATTCACCCGGTGTCCGACCTCTCTAAACGAACTCTTTCCGGCGTAATGTTGGCCATGAAAACGCTTGAGTGCCTGTTTGATCGTGATGGTTTCGTATTCGGCAACAAAGCCACCGTGCTTGGTGCGAATTTTCTTGATTTCTTCCTCTTGAGACTTCGCCCAAGCATTTGCATTGTCAAGGGTGTCATGCGTGGCGGTTCTGACAACCAGATTTCCATCGGCGTCTGACAACTTGATTTGCACCTCGAATGCTGTTTCCAGTTGCCTGAGGGCATTTTTCGGAAGGTTATGTGGGTCTGCATGCCCCTGACTGGCCAGGTAGGCAAGCGCTTTGGATTTGAGTCGGAACTTTTGCTCTGCCTGACCTTTTAGCTTGACTTGCCAGGGTGATCGGTTTGTGATGTTCGCCATGTCACACATGCCTTCATGCAACACCCCGCCAAATTGAATTCGCGATGCTCACCGGAGGGCGGTATCTCCATTTCGAAAAATTTTTCGTTTGACATTGTGACCGAGTTTGGGAAATAGTTTGGGAAAGGTTAAAAATCACTATGAAAATTTCCAGTTTCTCCAATGAAAACGCAATTTTTATTTATGGAACAAATTTGGGTTTAGGTCCTGTCGGTAGCAATACTGTGCTGGTTCGAGTCCAGTCGGTCGCACCACCCTGAAATGGCTGAAACCCCAATGAAATCAAAGGTTTCGGCCTTTTTCAGTACCCAAGCTTGATTTCCAGCGCCAGCAAGGCTATTCTTGAGCCGGGCGAATGCCTCGCGCAATGAAAGCGTGCCCTGCACTCAGGGACTAACCCGGCCTTACCGCCGGGTTTTTCGTTTGTATCCTCATTCGCTAGTTGGATTGATGTCGCAACCCTCAATGCGTCTGACAAATTGAGGCCAAAGTCTCCAAAGTACAACGGAAACCACCAAACCGGAAACAGTGTCAACCAGCCAATCAGTGATTGCCGCAGTTCGGTAAGGGAAGAAACTTTGGACGTATTCATCCAGAGCACCCATTGCCGCAACCGTTAGGATCGCAGTGAATGCACGCCTGGACGCCGCCCCAAAAGTGCCCACAAAAATCAGTGTGCTGATGACTGCGTAGGCAACCGAGTGCAAAACCAAGCCGGTCGCATAGTTGGCAATGTCCTGCCTAGCTCCGGGAATTGAGCCCACTGCCAAGATGAGCAGGTAAAAAAATATTCCTGCCCTGAAGCAAAAATGCTGAAAACCAGGGGAAATCAATGCTTTCGGCGAGATTCGCATGGGTGCTTGGTAGGTACAAAACCCTGTACTGCAGTCTGTAAACAGTCTGTATCAGCCAATAATGAAAAAACCCCGCTATATATTCAATAGCAGGGTTTTCAATGTTTACTTGGGGTGGCTGATGGGGCTCGAACCCACGACAACAGGAATCACAATCCTGGACTCTACCAACTGAGCTACAGCCACCGTAGCACAAATTATATCGCAAGCAACTTTGCGCCGTCCCAAAGCAGCCAGGTCATTGGACTATTTGACTGAGCGATACAGGAATAGGTTAAAATCGCGGGCTTAGCGAAAAGTACATTAGATTGGCTAATGCGGCTGACGCGCCTGATTGAGAAGATATATGAAAGAAGGAATTCACCCCAATTACCGTGAAGTGTGCTTCATGGACCTGTCCAACAATTTCAAGTTTGTTACACGTTCTTGCGCCAACACCAAGGAAATGATCAAGATGGAAGATGGCCGCAATCTGCCTCTCTACAAACTTGACACTTCTAGCGAGTCACATCCTTTTTATACCGGCACACAGAAGTCGGTCGATAACATGGGCGGCCGTGTAGAGAAATTCCGCAACCGCTTCGGCAAGACCGCTGCGAAGTAATTTGGTATCAGGTATTCACCTGAAATACTCTCAAAAGGCAGATCGGATTTCCGAACTGCCTTTTTTTCTGGCAGAAGTAGCTGACTCCTAGTGAACCACCCCAATCCAGCCATCGTTTCAAAAGCGGCTGCCAGACGCCTGCCGCGTTTGGCTTTGATTTTGCTTTGTGTGGCTTATGTAATTCCGGGATTTATCGGGCGCGATTCCTGGAAAAGCGAGGACATGGCTGCTTTGGGTTTCGCGTGGGAACTGCTTCAGGATAACGCGAATTGGTGGGCTCCAAGCCTCATGGGTCTACCCCCCGACAACCCGGCCTTGCTGCCGTACTGGCTGGGTGCATGGAGCATAAAGCTCACCCAGCCTTGGGTGCACACGGAGTTTGCTGTACGCATTCCGTTTGGGTTGCTTTTGTCGTTGACCCTGGTTTCAACATGGTATGCCGTCTACTACCTGGGAAGAAGCCCCAAGGCCCAACCAGTTGCATTTGCCTTTGGTGGCGAGGCCCTGCCAACGGACTATGCGCGGGCCATGGCCGATGGCGGACTGCTTGCCGTCATCGCTTGTATGGGGCTTGCCCAGCTGTCGCACGAGGCGACACCGGCACTTGCCCAACTTGGGTTTTCGGCTCTGTTTTTCTTTGGGGCTTCTGCCCTGCCTTATTCCAGAATCCTGCCCTTGTTGGCAATTGGCCTGGGGCTCTTGGGAATGACCCTGTCAGGCGCGCCCGCCATTGCGGGTCTTTGGGCTATTGGGGCCGCTCTCATTCACGTCCTGGATCGCTTTGAAATTCGGGAAGATGAAACAAGACTTGGTACCAAAACACTTGAGTCAGGGTTGGTGGTTTTGATCGCTTTGGTCTGCGCGCTGGTTGCGCAGCAACTAGATCTTTGGAATTGGAAATTACAGCTTCCAAAAGCCAACTGGGTTGAATGGAGTGGTTTTGGTCAGCTCCTGATCTGGTTTACCTGGCCAACATGGCCGCTTGCACTCTGGACTCTCTGGCGCTGGCGACACCAGCTTTTCAGTCGACATATAAGCCGCCATTTGACATTGCCTCTTTGGCTGTGCCTGGTTGCTGTTGCCGCCACGCTTCTCACAGGATCTTCAGATAGAACACTTCTCCTGGCACTTCCCGCCATGTCAGCGTTGGCTGCCTTTGCACTCCCTACTTTGAAGCGGCAAGTAGCCGCTTTGATCGATTGGTTTACCCTTTTATTCTTCACTGGTTGTGCCGTCATTATTTGGGTGATCTGGATCGCCATGCAAACAGGCATCCCTAGCCAACCCGCAGCAAACGTGGCGCGACTTGCGCCGGGATTTGAAACTAGTTTTTCTGTATTGGCCCTTGCAATTGCCTTGTGCGCAACCACAGTCTGGGGTTGGCTGGTGCATTGGCGTGTCGGTCGCCATCGGGCTGCTATTTGGAAGAGCCTGGTGCTTCCCGCTGGTGGGGCGGCACTTTGCTGGTTGCTGCTGATGACACTTTGGATGCCACTTCTCAACTATGCACAGGGTTACAAATTGCTGGTTAACCGCGCATTGGCTCAGCTCACACCCGTTGGCTGCGTTGAGGTGGTAGGTCTGGGCCAGGGGCAGATAGCTGCTCTGAAGTTTTACGCAGATTTGCAAATGCAACCAATGCAGAACGAGCCTACCTGCCCATGGTTGATTGCTGAGTTGGGCCCAGATGGAAATGCGCCGTCAACGTTCTCAGTCAATGATTGGAACCTGGTATCTCCAATTCACCACCCTACGGACCGAAACCAGTCCCTGTTGCTATTCAAACAAAAGTAGCTCTTTGTTGTGCCAATGTCGACGCTTGACGGCCCGGCAATTTACAGGTGTTCTGGAGTTTGGACCGTCACAATATTCGTTTGAGCAACTTGATCCCGCTCACGATAGCGAAGCCACCAAATGGCTCCCTTTTTTACAGCGCACTCTCCCTCGCCAATACCTGTCAATCGTGCGATCACCCTGCCTAAAGTAGGTTGATGGCCTACAACGACATAACAGCCTTTTGCATGCGGCCATTGCACTAGGCTGAGTAAGTCATCTGCATTGGACAAGGGGGCCAGGGCCGAGCTGGATTTGTATTTCCTTCCCAAAGCCCTTGCTGTTTGATCCGCACGAACTGCCGTACTCGACAGGACTTTGGCACCGTCTGGCAATTGACGGTCGAGCCACGCTGCCATACGCGCCGCTTGCTTTTCACCTCTGGGCGTGAGCGTACGCTCCATGTCGTCCCCCACAAGTTCCAGGTCGATGGCCTCTGCATGCCGCCACAAAATCAAATCCATTTGACAAATTCCTTAACGCTGTTGAGATGAAACTCCGTACCGCCGCATGAGCGCGGCTTGCGCACCGTGTGCACTTTTTCTCCCCAAAGGCTTACACCGCGTGTACACCCCATCGGGGCCAAGATCCCAAGCGTCCACCGAGTCATGCAGGTAAGCAACCAGGCACTCATCGACCAGACGTTGGCGTTGATCGGCATCCAATACTGGCCAGGCGAGTTCGACCCTGCGAACCATGTTTCGATTCATCCAGTCGGCACTGGACAAATACAGGCTATCTGCGCTTCCCTCCCTGAAATAAAACACGCGGGAGTGCTCTAGAAAGCGGCCAATGATTGAACGCACCCGAATGTTGTCCGTTTGACCGGGCAGTTGCGCTGGCAGCATACAGGCGCCACGAACGATGAGGTCGATCTTCACGCCCTGTCGTCCGGCAAGCATCAGGCTTTGGATGAGTGCTTCGTCTGTCAGCGAATTCATCTTGGCAACAATTCTGCAGTCCTTGCCTTTGGCAGCGGCTTTTCCCAGTTCACCCATTTTTGAAATGAGATTGCTTTGCAAGTTGAACGGTGCTATCCACATTCTTGACAAGCGAGGCAAACGACTTTGACTGGCCAAGTGAACAAAGACATGCTCCATGTCATTGGTCAGTCCGATATTGGCAGTCAGGTGGCTGATGTCGGTATAGAGCGCTGCAGTTCGCGGGTTGTAATTGCCGGTGGACAAATGACCGTATCGCTTGAGCGACTTGCCTTCACGACGGGTAATTAGCATCATTTTGGCGTGCGTTTTCAGGCCTACTACGCCGTACACAACCTGAGCGCCGATGGACTCCAGCATTTCCGCCCAGTTGATGTTGGCTTCCTCGTCAAAACGGGCTTTCAACTCCACAACTACCGTAACTTCCTTGCCGCGCCGAACGGCCTCCCGCAACAAGTCCATCAACTCTGAATTGCTGCCCGTGCGATAAATGGTTTGCTTGATCGCCAGCACATCAGGGTCATTGACAGCTGCGCGAAGAAAAGCCAGAACGCCGTCAAAACTCTCAAACGGCTGATGAAACACCAAATCGCCTTGTTTGAGTTGATCAAAAATTGAAGAATCTGCTGGAACCTGAATCGAGTGCGATGCCCGGTAAGCAGGAAAGCACAAATCCGGCCGATGGGCCAAATCCACCAACTGCGTGAGACGCACCAGATTGACAGGGCCAGCCACCCTGAACAGAGATTCCTTGGGCAATTCAAACTGCTGCAAAAGAAAGTCGGCAAGAAAATCAGAGCAGCCCGACGAAACCTCAAGTCGAACCGCTTGGCCGAAGTGCCGGTGTACCAAGCCCTGGCGCAAGGCCATGCGAAGGTTCTTCACATCTTCCTCATCAACCGACAGGTCGGAATGCCGGGTAACCCGGAACTGCGAAAACTGACCTACATGTCGACCCACAAATAGTTCACCCAAATGGGCGCGAATCACGCTGGAAATTGAAACAAACAAAACCCGTGAGCCGGACACTTTCTCAGGCAATCGAATGAATCGCGGCAGAACACGCGTGACCTTAACAATTGCAATTTCATTTTCCCGTCCGAAAGCATCTTTGCCTCCCAGTCGTACGATGAAATTGAGTGACTTGTTCGCCACTTGGGGGAAGGGGTGAGAAGGGTCCAGACCCACTGGAACCAGCAAAGGGCGGACTTCTCTTTCAAAGTACTGCTTGACCCATGTACGTTGAACAGAGTTACGTTCTCCGTGTGAAATAACTTTGATTCCCTCTTTTTCGATCGCTGGCATCAATTTGTCGTTGTACAGGTTGTATTGCTTGTCAACCAAGGTTCTGAGGGCCAGCGATAGTTTGTCAAATGACGTGACCGAATAGCTACCCTTCTGTTCCCCGGCGAGTTTCGCTGACAGGTGCGGTTCGATTCGCACCTCAAAGAACTCATCCAGATTGGAGGACACAATGCACAAATAGCGCAATCGCTCCATCAGGGGCACGTCAGATCTAACGGCCCAATCCAGCACCCGTTCATTGAAAGCCAGAATACTGTGATCGCGGTCTAACAGCGCTGGGGGTTTCAAGTGGCTTGATGTCTCCGAAATATTCATGTTCAGTCGATTGCTGTTTCGTGTAGTCGGAGTTGCGCACAAATTGTTCACATTTTCAGTGACTGATTTATGACAACACAGTTAAGGGTAGTAGCCCGAGAATAACCCAGCCATAGCCTGGCCACAATGAGGTGTGAGCCTGAGCGGCGGGCGGCGCTCACGAGAAAATTCAGACACTGTTTGGTCAGATCGAAACCTACAGAGTCGATGTCCTGCGGCTATACCAGAACGGCCCACCCCAGGGCGATCCAAACTCCTTCCCGTAGGCTGTCAGATTGCTGGAGCTCAGCGACCAGCAGCCTTGCGCTGTGCCCGCTCCACATACCAGTGAGCTGCCTTTTCAGCCAAAGCCTGCACTCGCCCAACCAGCCCTTGTCCTGGCGCCGTTGTCGCGTGCATATCCATGTCTTGCCCACCCGCCTGGTACATCTGTGCAAACATGTCCAACACTTTCTGGCGCACCATTCCTCGCATTGGAAGATGACTCATCATTCCATACGTTGCGGCACTGCCCGCGCTGGCCAGCGTCGGATCGGCCTTCACCGTGGCCACCGCATCTCGCAGGTCTTTCAGGTACTCGTCCACGACCTCCAGATGACCGGCAGTAATCATGGCGTGCAAACCGTCCGGGTTCTGCAGTCGGTTGACCTTCCAGCCCTTGGCATCCATCTGGTCGCCCACTGCATAAATGTTGACCTCGGGATCACGTGAACCATAGGCCAATAAAGGTCCGCTGGGATCGCCCATGACGTACAACTCCGGTATGGCAAGCACACCTTTGCGCATGGTTGTGAACGCCTGGATCGTGCGCCGCGCAAGATCGCGATATCCCGTCTTGCCGAAATACTGCATGGCCGCCCAGGCAGCAGCGTAGGCACCGCCAGGACGTGTCCCCAGCAACGCAGGGGAAGCAAATACTCCACCTGGCCAGTCTTGTTGCACAAACATCTGGTGCTTGAGGTAGTCCAAATTACGGTAGGTGATGGTAGAGGCACCCTTGGACGCAAAGCCGTACTTGTGAATGTCTGCAGAGATGGATGTCACCCCCGGCACGCGGTAGTCCCATAGCGGCAACTTTTGTCCATTCATCTCCATGAAAGGCAGAATGAACCCGCCCACACAGGCGTCAACATGCAACGGCACACGGTTCTTCTGTGCAATTTCTCCAAACGCCTCGATCGGGTCAATAGTGCCATGCGGGTACTCCGGTGCCGAACCCAGAATCATCACGGTGTTTCGGTTGATCAGGCGCGGCAGTTTGCGCACATCGGCGCGCAAATCTTTGTCCAGTGGCAACAGACGCACCTTGACATCAAAGTACTCGGACGCTTTGAACCAGGCGACATGGGCTGTGACAGGCAATACCATCTCAGGTCGCTTTACGCCTCGCGCACGAGCCATATCGCGGTAGGTTTTGACCGCCAGAAGGCAACTCTCGGTACCACCTGATGTCACAACGCCGCATACCTCGGGGGTGCCATGCAGCATCTCCGACACGCCCGTGATGATCTCGGTCTCGAATTGTTTGAGGCTTTTGAAAGCGGTTGGGTTCAGCCCATTGGCGGATGAAAATGCCTGGTAGGCTTCGGCCTGAAAGGCTGTGTACTCTTCATCCAGGTAGTACACCAGACTCCACAAGCGACCGGATTTGTAGTCCGGATCGTGCGCGCCATAGGATTGCAGGTCTGCCAGAACATCCGACGTGGCGCGACCCTTGCGTGACAGCGCAGTTTTTTTCATGGTTTTCATACCGAGTTTCCTTTTGTTAAGCGACGGCGATATAGCCATAGAGCCAAAGCCACCAGCACTGCTGCGGGCACCAGGTAGCTCTGCATTTGCTGCATAGCTGCCAGAATTTCCTGCCAACGTCCTCCTACGTAACGAACGCCATAGACCAGTAGAGGCAACTCGACTGCCGCAGCGAGTCCGTCGTATACAAACAAATGCCTGTAGGGCATGCGTGACATGCCCGCCACCAGAAAAAGCGGTGTGCGAATGCCAGGCAAGAATCGCACCACGAAGATGTACGCCGGACCATAGTGAGTCATGGTTGCCTGCATGGACTGCAGTCGTTTCTCGGGCAACATGCGCGCGAAAAACTTCCTGCGCAGCAGTTGTGCACCGTAGCGGTACCCCCAATGAAAGATCAGCGCGTCACCCGCCAGCAAGCCAAACCAGGCCACAACCATCAATGGGCCGGGGTCCATGATCCCTTTCAGGGTAAGGGCCGCTGCTGCCAACAGAACGATGTCTTCGTTCATGGGCAAGCCAATGCCACAGCCAAATAGCAGGGCAAACATCAGGGCATAGGCCGGAAAGCCCTGCAGTGATTGCAGGACAGGCCAAACGGTATCCATCATGGGCAAGCTCTCCTCAATATGTGCAGCAAGCATTCGTGGCCTGCCGGTCTCTCAATGCCGAGTTTGTACAAAATTGGGCAAGAAATCTTGACATTACCGGACAAACATTTGACTTTTGTGGACAATGGGTAGCTCCATGACAGATCTTATTCGTGCCGCTGCGCTGCAAGGCTTTGACACCGCTTCCCGCAGTGTTCGTGTGTCTCCACTGGCGCAGTTGCGCAAGGCCGGACTCCCGGTGAACTGCCTTAAGGAGCCAGACACCTTTCTTTCGTACCACGCCTTTATCCGCCTGCTTGAAGACACAGCGATGGTGGGCCAGTGTTCCGACTTCGGCATGCGCCTGGCACAGCACCAGCAGTCCTATCTGGAAGGGCCACTCACCCTATTGATGCGCCATGCTTCTAGCTTGAATGAAGCTTTGTCGCTGGGTGCGCAATACGGATATGTGTTCAGTCCGGTGATGCGTGCATCGCTGGTCCCGGTTGCCGAGAAGCCCGACTTGGTGGACGTGACCATGATCGTCAGTGATGGTGCAGCAGGCGCCTTCGCCCAGACCACGGAATTTGTACTGTTGGGCATCCTGCATGTACTGCGCTGGCTTACGGATGGTCAGGTTCGCCCGGTACTGCTGCAACTACCACACGCTGCGATCAATACCCCCGAAACCTATTCGCGCTATTTCGCCTGCGAATGCCGCTTTGAGACCAGCTTTGCCGCTGTGCGTATGACTCTGGCAGATCTGGCAATGGAGCTACCCGCGCGAAATGCCTTGCTGCTGCAAATGGCGCGAGGCTACATTGAGCACCGCTATGGCTCGTCGAGGCAACTGTTGTCAGATCGAGTTCGCATTCTGTTGCGTCAGCGCATGGCCATGGGGAGAGTGGTGCAGGCTGATATTGCCGCAGCGCTGGCCTTACACCCAAAAACCATGCAACGCCGGCTGCTACAGGAAGGCCAACGCTTTGATGCTCTGGTCGATGAGGTGCGGCGTGAACGCACTTTGGAGCTTTTGGCCCAGCCCACGCGCCCCTCTATGGCCCAAATTGCACTGATGGCGGGCTATTCGGAGCAGTCCGCACTGGCACGCAGCTGCAAGCGCTGGTTTGGATGCAGCCCCAGTGCGTTACGGCATTAGGAGTTGGGTAGATGATAGATGCAGTACAACTGCATCAAGCGACGTATCCGCTCTCTGCCGACCCGGTGGCCACGTGAACATTGGAGTAGCATTCAGGCTATTGCGCCATTCTGGTGCCAAGGCGAACCTATGACCGGCACCAAGAAGCCCCGTAAAGCAAAAGGGCCGGAGCAGACCTTGCTGCAGGTGACCTTCCCCATTGTTGGCATCGGGGCCTCGGCCGGCGGCCTGGCGGCGTTTGAAGCATTCTTTGCGGCCTTGCCCGCAGATGCACCGCCGGGCATGGCATTTGTGCTGGTGCAGCACCTGTCGCCGGACCACAAGAGCCTGCTTCCGGAACTGATCCGGCGCTTCACGCATTTGCAGGTGCTGGACGTTGACGACGGCATGGTGGTGCAAGTCAACTGCATCTACGTCATCCGGCCCGGCTACGACATGGCGCTGCTCAACGGTACGCTGCATCTGCTCGAACCAACGGCGCCGCGTGGGCAACACCTGCCGATTGACTTTTTCTTCCGCTCACTGGCGCTGGACCTCGGAGCCAGGGCCATAGCCATCGTGCTCTCGGGCAGCGGCAGTGATGGTGCTCTGGGTGTGCGTGCCGTCCATGAGGTCGGCGGCATGGTCATGGTGCAAAGCCCCGCCAGTGCCGAGTTTGACGGCATGCCGCAGGCCGCCCTGGACTGTGGCGTGGCGGACTTTGAGTGCGAACCCGCCCAGATGCCAGCGCAACTCGCCAGCTACGTGGCGCAAGCCCACGTCGACCGGCGCCGCCTGCCTGATGCGCCGTTGCCACTGAGTGATTCGGCGATGAACAAAATCTTCGTCGTACTGCGGGCCCAAACCCGGCACGATTTTTCACTCTACAAGCCCGGCACGATTCAGCGACGCGTCGAGCGGCGCATGGCGCTCAACCGAATCGACGAGGGCGATCAATATGTCAAGCTGCTGCAAAAGGGCAACACTGAGGCCCAGGCTCTGTTCAACGACTTGTTGATTGGCGTGACA
>CAJBMJ010000443.1 GCA_903954045.1 uncultured beta proteobacterium
CAGTTTCCGATTAGCGCTGAACGAAGACGCCATGGCCACCGAAAAGCTGGCAGAAGGCATCAGGGCTTTTTGTGTGGATGTGGTCAAACTAGAGCAGTTGCTGCTCGCAGCCTGAAGGGCACACCGTATGGCACGCCTTCGCTGTGATCGCACCCCCGCTTGGGCCCAGCTCCAGAGCGCTTTTGCAGGCACAGGGGCATCGTTTGATCTTCGAACGGCTTTCGCCCAGGACGCAAATCGATTCGAGCGCTTCAGCCAGGAGGCGCCTTACGTTTTTGCGGATCTGTCCAAAAACCGCATGGATGCCGCCACCGAGGCCTTGCTGCTGAACTTGGCAGAGCAATGTGGCGTGCAAGAACACCGTGACGCGATGTTTGCGGGCGACCAGATCAACACCACCGAGCAACGTGCGGTGTGGCATGTCTTGTTAAGAAATCCGGCTCTAGCGCCCGTCAGTACTGCACAAGACGCTACACAATCAGGAGCAAACTTGCGGGCTGAAGAACTGTCCAAAGTTCATGCCACGCTGGACGCCATGCTGGCCTTTGCCGAGACGGTGCGTGCAGATACAGCGATTACCGATGTGGTGAATATCGGCATTGGCGGCTCCGATCTGGGGCCGCAAATGGCGGTGCTGGCGCTCGATGCCTTTGCCACCACGGGCAAGCGTTTGCACTTTGTGAGCAATGTCGATGGCCATGAACTCGCTGCCAAGTTGCCGCACCTGAGGATTGAGAGCACGGTCTTTCTGGTTGCCAGCAAAACTTTCACCACCATCGAGACCATGACCAATGCCCACTCGGCCAAGGCCTGGTTTCTGGCGCAGGGGGGAACGGACACAGCCCGACATTTCGCGGCCCTGACCACCAATGTGGAAGCCGCCAATGCCTTTGGCATAAGCACCACCTTCGGTTTTTGGGACTGGGTAGGCGGGCGCTACTCCCTGTGGTCGGTCATTGGTTTGCCGATTGCCATCGCCATTGGCGCCCAGGGGTTTCGTGAGCTGCTGGCGGGCGCACACGCCATGGACGAACACTTTCGCACCGCGCCATTGGCCCGGAACCTACCTGTGCGTCTGGCCCTGCTCGACCTGTGGTACCGCAACTTTCACGGCTTTACCAGCCGCAGCATCGCGCCCTACCACAGTGCGCTGCGCCGCTTGCCTGCCTACCTGCAGCAACTGGAAATGGAAAGCAACGGAAAGCGGGTGGACGCCCAGGGAGATGCATTGCCTTTTGGTACCTCGCCCGTGTTGTGGGGCGAGCCTGGCACCAACGGCCAGCATGCCTATTTCCAGATGCTGCACCAGGGAACGGACGTGGTCCCTGTGGAGTTCATCGCCGTCAAAAAGGCGCGCCACCCTCTGAAGGGGCACCACCCCATGTTGTTGGCCAATGTGCTGGCGCAGGCGCAGGCACTCATGCAAGGCAAAGTGGACGCGGGCGGGCACAAGCATTTTCCCGGCAACCGACCCAGCACCTTTTTGTTGCTTGACGACCTGACCCCGGCCGCTTTGGGTGCTCTGATTGCTCTGCAGGAACACCGGGTGTTTGTGAGTGGCAGTCTATGGGGCATCAACAGCTTTGACCAGTGGGGCGTGGAGCTGGGCAAGGTCTTGGCCAAAGACATTGAGCCTCGGTTGGCGTCGGGTGACGTGTCTGGCTTGGATGGCTCTACGGCGGGGCTGTTGGCGCGTTTGAGGGGCTAACCTTAGTGGGGGGCGACACAACGGGACATTGCGGCGGGCTCATGCTGCCAAACGCGCAGAAATCGCCCGCCACAACATCCCGCTGTGCCGCTTCGCTTCCACTCTATTGACAATGATCACGCTGCAGCAAGCCCGCAACCTGCACCTCGCTGCGCAGGGCCTTTTGCAAGCGCCTACGCGCGAGGCCGAGCAAAGTGACATCGCGGCCTGCGTTCAGCGCATGGCGCTGTTACAGATCGACACCATCCATGTCGTTTCTCGCAGCCCGTATCTGGTGCTGCATTCCCGCTTGGGCGACTACCCGCGCGAATGGCTTGAGGAAACCTTGGCCTGTGGCCAGATATTTGAAACCTGGGCGCATGAGGCCTGCTTTGCGCCCATGGGCGACCTGCAGCTGCACCGCGCCTACAACCGCCACACTCGCCGCCACTGGGGGCTGGCCAAGGCGGATACAACGCATGCAGCACAGCGCCCGCACCTCGACAAACTGCTGGAGCACATACGCACCCACGGGCCGGTGAAGTCATCCGACTTTGAACGGCCGGAGGGCAAAGGCGGCGCCTGGTGGGGCTGGAAGGACGAGAAACGCTGGCTGGAGGCTTTGTTCGGTCTGGGTGAGCTGATGATTGCGCGACGAGAGAACTTTCACCGTGTCTACGACTTGAGCGCGCGCGTCGCACCGCAGTTGCTGCAGCCGACCCCGGAGCTTGCTCCAGCGGAACTCGATACCGCGCTCACCATGAAAGCAATTGCCGCCTTGGGAATCACCCAGGCACGCTGGGTGCATGACTACTTCCGCACCAAGCCACGCCTCAAGGACGCAGATCTTGATGCGCTGGTGGCGCAGGGCAGGGTGCTGCGTGTGGACGTACAAGGCTGGGGTGCGCCGGGGTATGTGCATGTCAGTCACGCGGCGTTGCTAAAAAAGGCAATCGCCGGTCGGCTGGAAGCTACGCACACCACCTTGTTGTCGCCCTTCGACCCCGTGGTGTGGGACCGTGAGCGGGCCTCTACGTTCTTTGATTTCGATTACCGGCTGGAGTGCTACACGCCCGAAGAAATGCGCGTTTATGGCTATTTTGTGCTGCCCATCCTGTGCCGTGGAGAACTCATTGGCCGTTTGGACGCCAAGGCGCACCGCGCAGATGGGATGTTCGAGGTACGGGCGCTCCATGTCCAGCCCGGCATGGTCTGGTCGGATGCCCAGATAGCCGATGTGGCGCAGGCCATCCAGCGCAGTGCCGACTGGCACGGCACCCCCAAGGTGCGTATCAACCGCACGCAACCGGCCAAGGTAGCTGCCACATTGCGGCGTTTTCTCAAAGCCCTCGGAATGCGCCGACTCGGGCCCGGCGCAAGGTGTTTGACATGACTGCGTGATGGCGAGGTGGCTTCCACTTCCCGTTCCCCGCTTTCGGACGCGTTGAAAGGTGGGTAGCGGCTTTGAATTCAAACCTGTGGCCTGAAGCATACTGAGCCCCAAAGAGCCCGACTGGGGTTATGCTGGTGGGGCTTTTTTTTGAGAGGGTGTCTTCGGTATGAATGTGGTTTTTGACTTTGGTGCGGTGCTGGTTACCTGGCAGCCTTTGCGCTTTCTGGCCGAGTGCTTTCCGGCCCAGGCTGACAACGCTGCGCATACCGGGCATCTGGCACATGCGGTCTTTGGACATGAGGATTGGCAGGCCTACGACTGCGGCACCATCAGCATGCAGGAAGTCATCGACCGCACGAGCATCCGGCTGAGTCTGGACCGCAATGTCTTAAGCCGGTTGGTGGAAAGCATAGGAGAGCGACTGCAACCCATGGAGGGCTCCATTGCCTTGCTGCGTCGTTTGTGTGATCTGCGTGAAAGGCAGACTGCAAAGGGCGGACAACAGATCAAGCTGTATTTTTTGTCCAATATGCCAACTGACTATGCCCGGGTCCTGGAGCGGGAGTACGAGTTTGTTCGCTGGTTTGACGGCGGCATTTTTTCGGGTGATGTCAATCTGGTCAAACCCGACCCGGAAATCTACCAGCTACTCCAGCAGCGCTATGGACTGGAGGCTTCGCAAACCTTGTTTGTTGATGATCTGCTGGGCAACATCAGGACCGCCCAGTCTTTGGGTTGGGACGGTGTTCTGTTCGATTCAGTGTCGAAGGTCGAGCGGCACATCAACAGCTGGCTGGAAACCCGCTTGGGCTCCGGGCCAGCGTTGTCTTTGCAAGGCGCTTAGTGCTTGTGTTCTGCTTGCGAGGCGGGCGCTGCCGGAGCAACGTGCCCTGCATGCGGATCTGACTGCATAGCAATCTTGACGCTGCCACGCATTCCAGCCTCGTAGTGCCCTGGAATCAGGCAAGCGATTTCCAGTGAAGAGACGTCAGTCGGGAAGCTCACCACCAACTCTCCTGTGTGTTTGGGCGCCACGCTCAAGGCGGCACCCGTGCCGTGTTGGTGGGCAACTGCTGCGCTGGTGTTGCCATTGGCCGCCTGCGCCGCCATCTGGCGCATGAGCTCTGCGTGTTCGGCGATCTCTTTGGGATTTCCGAGCACAAACTCGTGTGCGACTGCTCCGCCGTTGTGCACCACGAAGCGAATCACCTCACCGGCCTTGACGTCGACTTGCGAAGGCGTAAATCGCATCTGATCGTCCATATGGATATCGATGCTGCGGCTGACGGTTTGTACAACCAGCCCTGTGGGAGCTGCCCCGTGGGCATGCCCGCCGTCGGCCCACTGCGGGTTGGCCTCCAGCCAGCGGTAGGCACCGAAGGACGAAACGGCCACCACTGCGCCCAGGGCGATGGCGTAAACCGTGGTGGAGCGTTTCCATGTGAGGCTTGCGCTGGCGGCCAGAGCCACTACCGATACCCAGAAGCCGAGGGGCACCACCCAGGCGCTGCGCGCGGGTGAATCCGGGAAATGTTGAAGACCTCCAGTAAAAAATCCCAGCCCAATGGACAGCAGGCTGCCCCAGAACAGCGTTTTCGCCAGACCCATGGGCTTTTCATCGTCTGCCTCGCCGGTAATGGACGTGTCTGACAAACGGTGTTCCAGCCAGGCGCCCAGAACGAACAAGGCTATGCCGATGGCGGCGGTCCAAAGGGACCGGGTGCCGCTAAAAAAGCCGTGGTTAACTGCACCAGAAATGAAACTGATGCCCGAATACTTGAGCAGCATCGCTGCGTGGTGATGTTGGAATGAAATCGTCATAGCGGAATGGGCACCCGCAAAGGCGCCAGATTGAAATGCAAAAAATCCCGGGACGTGGCTCGGGCGCTAAGTGCAGGTCAGGCCTGCATAGTGCATTTCAGATCGGAGGACGAAGCTCTGGGGGATAGGTCCAGCCTACCCATGCTGCCGCGTGCACATTGGCTGCACGCACGGCTGCAGAGGGAATAGGCACTTGGCTGGCGTGCGAGATACCCGTTGCACTGCACAGCTGGCAGTGGTTTGCGCTGCAACAGGAAAGTTGCGTGTCTATTGCGGAATCTGCATTGCTTTCGGTTTCTGCCGAGGTCGCAAGCGAAGTAGCTGCTTCATGGCAATGGCCACTCCCTGCAAGTGACGACTTTCCGGGCTGGTGATTGGCTAACGTGGCTTCAGCAGGAATCGCCCACGCGCTGCCCAGGCTCAGGCGGAGCACTATGGCAACTAGCAAAAACCAAATAGGGCGAGGCATGGGGCCCATCATAGAAGAAATCAGAATTGATCGAGACGGCAAGGCCAGTGTGGGCTCAAACGCTATTTCAACTCGCGTAACGCAGAGAAAGTACGCCAGTAAGCCGGTCGAATCCAGCCAGCGTCTGTGCCCAGGGTGACAAGAACGCTGCGCGTTTTGGGATCAACGGAAACCCTCTGGCCACGCGCACCCTTGAAAACCACTGCGCCGTCGGCAAAATCAGGGCTGTTCGTCCACATCAGGTAACCATACCCTGTGTCGCGATCAGCCGCTTCTCCCATATCGGTGGCAGTTTGTTTGCGTGTAGCTTCTTGCAGGTACTGCCCCAGGCAAGTGGTGGCCTTGTCACCCTGCAATTGGTCCCCGACAAAAAGTCCCAATCGGGCCCAATCGCGAGCTGTGGCCCACACAAATCCGGCACTTGCCGAGCGTCCTTGGTGGTCCGTCATGATCAGGGCATCGGCCTCTGCGCCCATGGCGCTCCAGACTGTTTCATGCACATAGGTCGCAAAAGGTTGGCCAGTAGCGCCTTCCAGTACTAAGCCTAGCAGGTTGGCGTTGTGGTCACTATATGCAAAACGGTTGTTGGGGCCCTTGTAGTCATTGGTGAAGGCGTTGAGGTCATCCAGTATGTAACGTTTGCCATAGGCGTAGCCAATGTTGATGGGGAACGTGGACTGTATGGTCCAGCTGTCGCCCGATCCACTGGTCATGGTGAGCAACTGCCGGATAGTGACAGGCTTCAAAGTTGGAGATGTGAGGCCGGATACATACTGACCAGCAGTGTCATCCAGACTTTTGATTTTTCCGCTGCAAAGGGCCATTCCTATGGCCACAGACACCAGAGACTTGCTGACGGATGTACCCAGCATGAGGCTCTGGTTGTCGAAACCCGCTTTGTAGCCTTCAAAAAGGATTTGTCCGTTTTTGATGGCAATCATGGCGCGCGGCGAATTGGCATTGAACAGGTCCGATGCCAACTGCGCAACTTCTTTTTGCTCTGCGCTTGCAGGAGGAATCGGCAGCGTTTTGGGTGTTGCGCTTTTGCCGATGGTCTGCGTTTTGAGCTTGGCCATCTCCTCAGGATGGGCCGCGTACAGGCGGGAAATAAAGTTGGCACCGGCCTGGGCGTGAACCTGTGTTGCGCAGGCAGAAAATATCACCAAACCGATCAATGCGTGTTTCATAGTGTGGTCTCTTCCTTGCGCTATTCGAGAATAATAGCCTCAATAAAAAACCCCGCCAAGTTCGCACCTGCGGGGTTTTTTTTGCGGCGGAATGAAAAACTTCACTCCGAAGCAGCTTGGCAATTACATGCCCATGCCGCCCATACCACCCATGCCGCCCATACCACCCATGTCGCCGCCGCCCATGCCGCCAGCAGACTCAGACTTGGGGGACTCGGCAATCATGCACTCGGTGGTGAGCATCAGGGAAGCCACGGAGGCAGCGTTCTGCAGTGCAGTACGTGTCACTTTGGTGGGGTCCAGAATACCCATTTCGATCATGTCGCCGTAGGTGTCGTTGGCAGCGTTGAAGCCGTAGTTGCCCTTGCCAGCCATGACAGCGTTGACCACCACAGAGGCTTCGCCACCTGCGTTGTAAACGATTTCGCGCAAAGGAGCTTCGATCGCTTTCAGTACCAGGGCAATGCCGTGGTCCTGGTCAGCGTTGTCGCCCTTGATGGCGCCAGCGGTTTGCTTGGCGCGCAGCAGAGCCACACCGCCACCAGCCACAATGCCTTCTTCCACAGCTGCACGGGTTGCGTGCAGTGCGTCTTCCACGCGGGCTTTCTTTTCTTTCATTTCGACTTCGGTGGCAGCGCCTACCTTGATCACGGCAACACCGCCAGCCAGTTTGGCCACACGCTCTTGCAGTTTTTCACGGTCGTAATCGGAAGTGGCTTCTTCGATCTGCACACGTACTTGCTTGACGCGGGCTTCGATGTCGCCAGCAGGGCCAGCACCGTCGATGATGATGGTGTTTTCCTTGCTCACTTCGATGCGCTTGGCAGAACCCAGATCGGCCAAAGTGACCTTCTCCAGTGTCAGGCCCACTTCTTCAGCGATGACCTTGCCGCCGGTCAGGATGGCGATGTCTTCCAGCATGGCCTTGCGACGGTCACCAAAGCCAGGAGCCTTGACGGCCACAACCTTCAGGATGCCGCGGATGGTGTTGACCACCAAAGTTGCCAGGGCTTCGCCTTCGACATCTTCAGCAATGATCAGCAGAGGACGGCCAGACTTGGCAACTTGTTCCAGGGTGGGCAGCAGATCACGGATGTTGCTGATTTTCTTGTCGTACAACAGCACGAAAGGGTTGTCCAGCAAAGCGGCTTGCTTTTCTGGGTTGTTGATGAAGTAGGGCGACAGGTAGCCGCGGTCAAACTGCATGCCTTCAACGACTTCGAGTTCGCTGTCCAGAGACTTGCCGTCTTCTACAGTGATCACGCCTTCTTTACCGACCTTGTCCATCGCGTCAGCGATGATCTTGCCAATGGTCTCGTCAGAGTTGGCGGAGATGGAGCCAACTTGCGCGATTTCCTTGGAAGTGGTGGTGGCCTTGGAAGCCTTCTTCAGCTCGCCGATCAACACGGTTACAGCCTTGTCGATACCGCGCTTCAGGTCCATGGGGTTCATGCCTGCAGCCACGTACTTCATGCCTTCGCGAACGATAGCTTGAGCCAATACGGTAGCAGTTGTAGTGCCGTCGCCAGCGATGTCAGAGGTCTTGGAAGCGACTTCCTTGACCATCTGTGCGCCCATGTTTTGCAGCTTGTCTTTGAGTTCGATTTCCTTGGCCACGGACACACCGTCCTTGGTCACGGTGGGGGCGCCGAAAGAGCGCTCCAGAACCACGTTGCGGCCTTTAGGGCCCAGGGTCACTTTGACCGCGTTGGCCAAAATGTTCACGCCTTCAACCATGCGTGCGCGGGCTTCGCCGCCGAAAATTACGTCTTTTGCTGCCATGTTTGGCTCCTA
>CAJBMJ010000444.1 GCA_903954045.1 uncultured beta proteobacterium
AGGGCGGAAAGCGGCAGTTTGAGTTCAGTCAGGCGAATCATGGCGGGCTCGTGGTTATCAAGCAGGGCTGTGATGATAATTCGATCCACATCGCAACAACACTTCGGTCTACGCGCATTGCCATGAAAACAGCCTCCACCACCAGCGACGTGGCTTCCTTGCGGGCAGTCGATGCCCACCATGCTCTGGAGCGCTTCGCAGACCCAGGGAAAGCTCAGTTCTTTAGAGGTTTTTTCAAATCTGGGCCTGGGCAATACGGCGAAGGCGACCGGTTTCTAGGGGTCACCGTGCCCGAAGTGCGCGTACAGGCAAAGCGGTTTTCGGGGCTGGCGCTGCAGGAAGTTGTGGCCTTGCTGCAGTCCCCCTTCAACGAGACACGCCTGCTTGCGCTTTTGATTCTGGTTGCACAGTACAAGAAAGCGGACCCGCCTAGAAAGAATGAGATCTATGACATCTTTATGGACAACAGGAGACAAGTCAGCAACTGGAATCTGGTAGACAGTTCAGCCCCCTACATCGTTGGGCCATATTTGGCCGCTCGAGACCATGCCGTGTTGTACGAGCTGGCCCGATCCGAGGTGCTATGGGACCGCCGAATTGCAGTGCTTGCCACCTTTGCCTTTATCCGGAACAACGATTTTGGAGACACACTAAGCCTGTCGGAAGCGCTGCTGGCAGACCCGCAGGATTTGATGCACAAGGCCTGTGGCTGGATGCTGCGCGAGGTAGGCAAGCGCAACGCCCAGGTGCTGGAAGGATTTCTTCGCAAACACCAGCACCACATGCCGCGCACCATGCTGCGCTATGCGATTGAGCGCTGTCCGCCCGCAGTGCGCAGCGCCGTGATGGCGGGCACTTTCTAGAGCAGTCAGGTCGGCAGAAAACCTTCTACCGAAAAGTAACGCTCGCCGGTGTCGTAGTTAAAGCCCAGCACGGTGGCGCCTGCAGGAATCTCGGGCAATTTTTGGGCAATGGCCGCCAAGGTTGCGCCGCTGGAAATGCCCACCAATAGGCCCTCTTCGCTGGCGCTGCGGCGGGCGTACTCCCGGGCGGGTTCTGCGTCTACCTGGATTACGCCGTCGAGCAACTCGGTCCTCAGGTTCTTGGGGATGAAGCCTGCGCCAATGCCCTGAATGGGGTGAGGCGAGGGTGCTCCGCCGCTGATCACAGGTGAAGCGGATGGTTCGACGGCAAACACCTTGAGCTGGGGCCATTGGGCCTTGAGCACCATGGCTACGCCGCTCAGGTGGCCACCGGTACCCACGCCTGTAACAAGGTAGTCCACGCCACCGGGGAAGTCCATCAAAATTTCCTGGGCGGTGGTGCGTGCGTGCGCGTCAATATTGGAAGGGTTTTCAAATTGCTGCGGAATCCACGAGTTGGGGGTTTGTTCGGCCAACTCCTGGGCGCGGGCAATGGCGCCCTTCATGCCCTTTTCGCGCGGGGTCAGATCGAAACTGGCGCCGTAAGCCAGCATCAGACGGCGACGCTCAATGGACATGCTGTCAGGCATCACCAGTATCAGCTTGTAGCCTTTGACAGCGGCCACCAGTGCAAGCCCCACTCCGGTGTTGCCAGAGGTCGGCTCAATGATGGTGGCGCCCGGCTTCAATGTCCCGCTCTTCTCTGCGTCTTCGACCATGGCCAGGGCAATCCGGTCCTTGATCGAGCCACCAGGGTTGCCCCGCTCGGATTTGACATACACCTTGTGGGTGCTGCCAAACAGCTTGTTGATGCGAATGTGCGGCGTGTTGCCAATGGTTTGCAGAACGTTTTCAAAAGTCATGGTGGTCTCCGTGAATCGAATCGTGAGGTGGGTGTACCACTATTTTGAGCGAGTTCTTGCATCGTTTTCGGTATATCGATATTCAAACGCGATAATCCAGCCGTGAAGCCTGCCAGACCACCGCTGGTGCAATTTGGGAAACCAAGCACTGGAGGAACGTCCGGACTGCACAGGGCAGCGTAGCAGCTAACGGCTGTCCACTGACAAGTCTGATGCGCAAGCAACAGACCCTAAGGTGAGGATCAGAGCAACAGAGACGAGTCGATGGGCTATGCCCATCGGGTGAAACGGGCAATCTCTACGCGCAGCAATACCAAGTAGGCCAACGTTGACGGGGCCCCCGGAGTTGGCGGGTAGGTAGCATCGAGCCGTCTGGGTGACCAGCGGCCCAGAGTAATGGTGGTCACATGCGGGGAAACCCGTATGCACAGAATCCGGCTTATCGGTGGGCTTCACACTTTTTTCAGGTATGGTTAATGCCTGAACCCATTTTCGGAGTAACTATGCGCCCTATCCAGGAATTGCTAAAAAAGCGCGAGGCCACAGTCTGGAGCCTCACACCTCAAATGAGCGTTTTCGACGCACTCAAGCAACTGGCTGACCACGACGTAGGCGCCATGATGGTGATGGACGCGGGCAAGCTGGTCGGTGTGTTTTCAGAGCGCGACTACACCCGCAAGATTGCCCTGGCTGGTAAAGCGTCCAAGGAAACACCGGTGAAAGACATCATGACGGCCAATGTGTTGACGGTTACCCCGCAGACGCGCACCAAGGACTGTATGGCCCTGATGAGCCAGAAGAAAATTCGCCACTTGCCGGTGGTTGACGGTGACAAGGTACTGGGCATGATCTCGATCCGCGACATCATGGACGACATCATTTCCGACCACGAGTTGACCATCAGCCAGTTGCAGAGCTACATCAACTCTTGACCGGGATGGGTAATTTGCGTGCGGCGGAGGCTGGGCGGTAGCGCGTTCTGCTCCGTGTCCCCCGCCCTTCGGGCTCCTCCTTTTACCTGCGCAGAACGCACTGCCGCCCAACCTCACGAAGTGGTAATTTCGCCCTACTAAAACCGTTCGTGGCTGGCCAGATAGCGCCACTTGCCTTCAGGTAAGTCGGTGAGCGTGACGCGCCCCAGGCGCGTGCGGCGCATGGAGAGTATTTCGAAATCTGCTTTTTCACAGAGATAAGCCGCCAACCCGGGGTGCGCCCCCTTGATGGCAAAGCGCAGTCGACTGCTCTCGGGGGTGTTACTGTTCACACTCACTTTCGCGGCGGGCAGCGGGTGGCGTTCGTCTTTGAGTGCGCGGTGAATGGGGGCCAAGGCTTCGGGCTGCACCTCGCCGCGTACCTCCACCATCAGTTCATGCTCCATCACCGCCATGTCTTCCACCAGCTTGCGGGTGGTACGCCAGTCCTGGGTAAACACCACCAGCCCGCTGGCGCCGGTTTCCAGCGGTACCTCGCCTTCCAGATGGTTGAAATGACGTTTGAGCACCTGGATGCCTGATGCGTCTTGTGCCCAGTGGTGTTGTGGGGTCAGTAGGGCGCGGGCGTCTCGCGGTGCGCCCTTGCGCCCCGCAGGCGCTGGCTGGTCTGCGGTGCCATCTAAATCGCCAGGTGGTTTGTGAAGTAGCAGCGTGACCGGCGTCAGGTTCATCAGGCTGGCGCCGGGATCTATGGTGATGGTTTCCTGATCAACCCGGTGCGCTGGTTCCTCGACTACCACGCCATTCACCTTTACCCATCCGCCTTCAATGTATTGCTCGGCCTCTTTGCGGGAGCAGCCTTTGAGCTGCATCACCCGCTTGGACAGGCGTTCGCCTTCCTGCGGTTTCGCCGGGGCGCCTGCCTTGCGGCCAGGCCGTCCTGAGGGGCGCTGCGTAAAGCGGATCATGGCTGGGCCTGGGCGTTTTGCAGGGCGTAAATGCGCTCCACATGGGCCATGAGCGAACGTCGGGCCACCGGCCAGATGCGCGGGTGTACGTCGTTGTAGGCCAGCGGGAGCCAGTCGTCCAGGCTGCCTAAGGGGTTGGCCAGCATGATGGCGGCAATCTTGGCTTCCCGCGCCAGGCGGTGGGCGCGCAGCTTGGCAATCGCCTCCAGCGCGCCGTCCATCACATCGCCATGGGCGGGCAGAATGTAGCGCACGCCGTGCTCTTTGCATTGTTCGGTCAAGAGGTCAAGCGAATCGATGTAATCGGCCATGTTGCCGTCGGGCGGGTCGATGACCGTGGTGCTGCCATTAAGAATGTGGTCACCGGAAAACAGCAGTCCGTCTTCGCGCAGCAGCAGGCACACATGGTTGGCCGCGTGGCCGGGGGTGTGGACGGCTTGCAGCGTGTGTTTTACGGTCATATCGCCCCCTGGCGCTTTGCAGATAAGCGTGAGTAGCTCACTATTTGATAGCGCTATGTCGGGCGTGAATTCGCTGGCCGCACGCGCTGTGGGTGCCGATGGAAGTCCCCAAATGGGCGGCTGAGGGTCGCAAAGCGCCTGCAACGGAGCCGCGCCGGGTGAGTGGTCGGGGTGCGAATGGGTGCAAACAATGTGGCGGATATTGCCGCCTTGGCCATCAGGAAACACGGCCGCCTGCCACAACCTTTGCAGGTGGTCTGGGTCAGCAGGACCCGGGTCGATGGCGACAAATCCAGTCTGCGCGTCCCCCACCAAATAGCTGTTGGTACCCGGCCCCGTCATCACACCCGGGTTGGGCGCAGTCAGGCGCATCACATTGCGCAGCAGCGGCACGGGTCGGTCGGTCTGCCACTCGGTGGTCGCAGGCAAAGTGGCGGGCGAGGAGGGCAGGAATTGAGATGGTCTTGGCATGCGGACCATTTTGCCGTGAATCGAAACCCCGCGGGCCAACTTAACTTGTTCTGAGCCAACAGGACGGTACATGGATGTTTTTCTTTTGGTATTGAATACAATACCAAAATGAAGCCAGACATCATTTTGGATACCAATGTGCTGGTCACCGCACTTAAATCGTCCCAAGGCGTCTCGTACCGGCTTTTATCGATGGTGGGGGATAACCGCTTTCAGTTGCATGTGTCAGCGCCGCTGGTTGCCGAATATGAGGCGGTGCTCAAGCGCGGCCAGACTGCTTTATCCGCGCAGCAAATTGACGATGTGCTTGATTTTCTTTGCGTGCAGGCGCTGCACCACAAGATCTATTTTTTGTGGCGCCCGGTGCTCAAAGACCCGGGAGACGACTTCGTGTTGGAATTGGCTGTCAAGGCCCAGGCGCAGATCGTTACCTGGAATATTTCCGATTTTCGCCAGGCCGCGACCTTGGGTGTTCAGGTGCTAACACCGCGTGATTTTTTAACTTTCATGGAGGCCAAATCATGAGTGCTCTCAGTATTCGTTTGCCCGATTCTTTACACCAGATGGCCAAAGATATTGCCCGTCAGGATCATGTATCGATGAACCAATTTGTTGCCTCAGCAGTCGCCGAAAAAGTATCAGCGCTGGCCACGGAGCAGTACCTCAATGCGCGTGCTGCACGTGCATCGCGTGAAAAATTCAAGGCAGCCTTGGCTCAGGTGCCCAATGTAGAGCCGCAGGAGTTTGACCGCTAATTCGCCGGTTACAGTGATGTCTTCATCCAGCGCTTCCAACCACAAACTCGAACTCATTGGGATTGAAAATATTGGATCGCAGCCAACCCGTTGGCGGGGGAGGTAGTGCCTGGTTCCAATGGTTGTCGTAAGGTGCGTTGGAGTCGTGCTGGTATGGGTAAGCGTAGTGGCGTCCGAGTGGTCTACTTCAATGAAGAGCAAGGGCGTATCTGGTTGTTGATCGTGTATGCCAAAGCCAAGTTCGACAATCTTCCTGCTGATTTTTTGGCAAAACTTAAATACGAGGTGGAACATGGGTAAAACAGCGGACAAGGAAATGGAACAATTCCAAAGCGATTTGCTGGAGTCCGTGCGACAGATGAAGGCGGGTAAGGCTGCCCGCACTAGGGTGGTGGCTCTGACGCCAGCGGCGGATGCGCGGGCCAAAGTGGGCGTGTCGCAGTCCGAATTTGCGACCTTGCTTGGCGTTTCAGTGCGTACCCTTCAAGATTGGGAGCAGGGCAGGCGGGAGCCCTCTGGCGCAGCCAAAACGCTGCTGCGAATTGCAGCCCGAACACCAGAGGCGGTGCGATTGGCGGTTTGAATAGTTACCAGCCTTCAACCTTGCGAATATCCACGGCGCTCAAGCCCCGGTTTCTGGCTCAGCGCATGTTCGTTTAGCTTAACGATTTGCGTGAACTAGAATACAAAAAAAACAAGCCAACCCCAGGGGAGCACGCAATCTTGCCAAGCCAAGCCAAGCCAAGCCAAGCCAAGCCAAGCCAAGCCAAGCTAGCGCCCCTCTTTCCGCTTTCTGCACGCATCCTGCCGCCCGGCGCTTTTTAGCGACGGGCGGCTTTTTTCATTCTGGAGCCGCCTTTATGTCTCACCCCAGTGCCTCTTCACGCCTGTCTTTTGCCCGCCCGCTGCTGCTCGCCAGCGCCTTGCTGTGCGGGGCTGCGGCGCAAGCCGCGCCCACTGGCCTGCTCAACGACACCGGCCAAACCCAGTGCGCCGACGCCAATGATGCGCTGGTCGCGTGCGACAACGCCACCACCGGCAATGCGGGCACCCGCCCCCGGCAGGACGGCCGCTTTGGCCGCGATGTGGCCAACCCTACCAAAGTGGGCGGCGGTGCCGCAGGCTTTGACTTCACTCCGCTGGCCAACAGCGGAGCCGCCATTGCCCTCACCGGCACACCGGCAGTGCCCTCTGGCACCCCCCGCTGCATCAAAGACAACGTCACCAACCTGATCTGGGAAGTCAAAACCACCACCAGCGGCCTGCAAGACACGGCCAACACCTACACCTGGTACAACAGCGACAACGCCACCAACGGCGGCAATGCAGGCACGGCCAACGGGGGTGCCTGCTCGGGTGGCAGCGGCTGCGACACCGAAAAATACTTAGCCGACATCAACGCCCTGAACCTGTGCGGTTTTGGCACCACCGGCTGGCGCTTGCCCACCCGGCGCGAACTGCTGTCCATCGTGCACCGCGGCCTCACCACCGGCCCCATGCTTGATGCAAATTACTTCCCGGACACCCAAAGTGGTTGGTACTGGACCAGCGACACCTATGCGCCTATTCCGAGTCGCGCGTGGATCGTCCGTTTCCAAAACGGCTACACCGCCGACAGGGTCAAGTCGAGCAACTCCGTCATTGTGCGCCTCGTGCGTAGCGGACAGTGAATTCGCCCTTTACCGACACCTTCCGGTCTGGAAAACTGCGCTGGACCTGGCTGTGCACCTGGAGCACGCGGTGCGTCGCTTCACCATCATCTATTTAGTTCAACCTATCCATAACCCTTGAGAGTTCGCGCCATGAAAGCACTTTTGCCCCCACTTGTTACCGTCTCCAGCGCCCGCTGGGTTCGCGCTGCCTTGCTGGCAGTGGCTACCCTGCTGGCCCTGCCCGCAGCCCACAGCAGTGGCAATGGCACGGTGCTCGACACCACCACCGGCCTGCAGTGGGACCAGTGCGTTTATGGAAAAAGTGGAGCTGACTGCCTCACTGTCACGACACCAGCGCTGGGTAGTAGCTGGACATCGGTTGTCGGTAATTGGTCGGCGGCCTTGACTGCGGCGACTGAGGCCAACGCCGCCAACTACAAGGGCTACAACGACTGGCGCATGCCCAACATCAATGAGCTGGAGTCCATTGTCAAACTGGATACCTACACGGGGGGTCAGGCCGCGATCGACACCACAGCTTTCCCCAATACGCCGTTTTCGGGTGATGACGGGGGCGGGGGTGCCACCTGGACTTCCACTACCAATGCGCCTGTTCCGGGTAACGCGTGGATCGTCAATTTCTACGACGGCGGCACCGTCGCCTATGACAAGACGCGCTCCGTCTATGTGCGCCTCGTGCGTAGCGGACAGTCTTTGGCTTCTTTTGATAAGTTGTTGAGTACCCAGGCTGCGCTTACCCTGACATCCGTCAGCGGCACTTTTGGCGCCGCTTTACCCCTCACTGCAACTGGGGGTTCTGGCACAGGTGCCCTGAGCTATGTGGTGAGTTCGGCTGGAACGGCAGGGTGCTTCATCAGCGGTGGGAACCTCTACGCCACCGCAGCGGGCACCTGCACGGTCACCGCGACCAAAGCGTCGGATGGCAGCTATAACAGCGCAAGCTCTGCGGCTACCACCGTGACCTTTGCATCGCCACTCACCAGCTACACCGACGCTTCGCCCAGCGGTGGCAGTATCACTGCGGGCTTTACGGGCGGTGGTAGCGGTTGCAGCTATACCACTTCGCAGTTCAGCGCACCCCAAACCAGCCCAACAGGCGTGACCCTGATCCACGGGGTGTTCAGCTTTACCACCAACAACTGCGGCACTGACAGCACGCTGAACTTCACCATCACCTATCCCCCCGGGACTCTGCCTGCCAATACCAAGTATTACAAGTACGGCCCGGAGTTTGGCGGCGACCAGACGCCGCACTGGTACGA
>CAJBMJ010000445.1 GCA_903954045.1 uncultured beta proteobacterium
AAAGAATGTCAAAGGAGGGTTGATCAGACTACTTTGCCGCAACAGCTTGGCGATGACCTGCCCGCCTAAGGTCGACCCTTCCAAGTTGTAGAGGCGGCCAAGTATTTGGACATTGATAAAGCAGTAAAGAACAGCCATCGAAATTGATGGCTGCTCTGGCTAAGAAAAGAATTACTGCTTGGCGGGAACTTCAGGCTTGGCTACAGGTTTTGCGTCCTTCGCTGCTGCGCCTTCATTGGCAGGGGCCGCTGGCTTGGCTGCATCTTTCTTGACCTTGGCTTCTTCAGTCTTCGCATTTTTGGCGTCATGTTTGGCTTTGCGGGCCTCAGTCTTTTGCTTCTTCACCTCGTCACTTTTCTCCTTGGTCACACCAGCTGCTTTTACAGGTGCTGGTGTAGCAGCTACGGCAGGAGCTGGAGCGGCTACTTTGGCTGGAGCAGATGGAGCAGCGGGTGTTGCGGGAGTCGCAGGTGCTTGTGCAAAAGCACCCAAAGTAGAAATTACCAAAGCAGATGCGATAAGCGATTTTTTGAACATTTAGGTTTTCTAGGTCATGGCGATGTTGCCATGCACCTATAACTGTCAGGGTACCTGGGTCGTTTACAAATGTTGTGTAACGAAACGTAATGAAGCACGAGCCTTTACCCAGCTTTGCATGGGCAGTAACAATTTGACACACCCCTGTCGCAATGATTCGGTAAGCTCGAATCTGTATTCAAAAGAACAGAGACGACATCATGACGACAATGAACTACCGCATCGAAAGCACGCACCCCATCGTGGGCCCACTGATATCAGGTATCAATCAGACGGCCCTCTATCTTGCTGACCGGGCCATGGCAGTTGTACTGGCTGCAAAGTCTGAGACCCGCCCTTACGGCAAAGAAATTCGTGTGGTGCATCAACCCACCGGCGAAGTGGTTTTTCGTAAGACAGCTGCGACAGTTGGCCATGAAACGGGCGATTTGTCTGCCTGATGCCCATCGTGTTGTAGAAAGTTTCCGCGCGGAAACCAGTTCTTCGTTCAATTCAATCGCGCGCCCTGGCTGGCGTATCACCGCAGTACCGTTGCCAGACCCGTCTGAAATCCCGTGCCGACCCAAATCCACATTGCTCTGCCACCCGCTCCACTGACATCTTTGGTGAATTTCTGAGCAGGTCCTTTGCGCATGCGATTCTCAACTGCTGCTGGTAAGCCACAACGCCAACGCCTGCATGCTGGGGAAAAATTCGACTCAGGTGCCTGGCACTGACGCAAGCCTGCGCTCCAAGTTCCGCCAGACTCCAGACCCTCGCCGGGTCAGCTGCAATGGCATCTTGCGCGCGGTGCACTGCGGGGTGCATGTGATTTCTCCAGGCCAGCCAGGGAGACATCTGGGGGTCGTTAGGACCGTGACGCTGGTAGACGACCAGGCGCCTGGTCACCCGAGCCGCCAGTTCAGGGCCAGCATATTGCTCGATGACGTGCAATGCCAAGTCAATGCCTGTTGAAATTCCTGCGCTAGTCATTACTCTGCCGTCGTCCACAAATATTCTGTCCTCTTCCACCAGTGCGGTCGGCTCTTCCTTTTTCAAGGCCTCAATCAGACTGTGGTGGGTTGTGCAGCGATGTCCAGCCAGATAGCCCGCTTTCGCCATCAAAAGCGCGCCTGAGCAAATGCTGGCAATGCGAGTGTCAGATAGAGGAACCTTTCGTAGCCAATTGACCACCGACCTGGCCGCCGGTGTCTGGTAGTCGACAACTTCATTACCGTTACCAACGACAACAATGAGACTATTCGGCGGGAGTTCCTCTGGCAAAGGCTCTATGCCGGTTAAACCGACGCCCGCTGTCGTTGCTATGCTGTCACACGCGCCAGAGGTGTGCAGCGTGAAGTTGGCCCCCATGTCTCTGGCCATGCGCAGAGCCTCTACCGGTCCGGCGTAGTCCAGCAGAAGCACATTGGGTGTAACCACCATCCAGATGGATAAATTCAGGTTCTTTTCCATGTGAAGCGTTCCACAACTGAGGCGCCAAACAAATTGACCAAGAGCCCAAGCATCAATAGACCTCCGCCTATGAAGTGGAATGCCTGTAGGCTTTCATCAAAGACGAGCCATCCGGTGCTAAGACCCACCAGTGGAACCAACAAAGTCAAAGGGGCCACCTTATTGACAGGGTAGCGCGACATCAGGAAATTCCAGACCGCGTAACCAAAGAGCGTGGAAGCCCAGGCAATGTAGGCCAATGCGCCAAAGGTGGAAAGACTCAACCCGTCCCATGCCGCAAATATTGCCTGGGGGCCTTCAATGACCAGCGACAAAAGGAAGAGCGGAATCGGGGGAACGACGCTGGCCCACACCACGAAAGCAAGTTGATTCATAGGCCCGTGCCGTCCTACTGCACGGCTCACGATATTCCCGCATGCCCACATTGCATATTTCAGCCCATCGTGGACGGCGTTTCAGGCTGATCGTGGACGCGATTTCAGCGTGATCGTGGACGGCATTTCAAATTGATCGTGGACGCTGTTTCAGCGCCATCGTGGACGATTTGGGGGGATACGCGTAAGTG
>CAJBMJ010000446.1 GCA_903954045.1 uncultured beta proteobacterium
CACTTACGCGTATCCCCCCAAATCGTCCACGATGGCGCTGAAACAGCGTCCACGATCAATTTGAAATGCCGTCCACGATCACGCTGAAATCGCGTCCACGATCAGCCTGAAACGCCGTCCACGATGGGCTGAAATATGCAACTGACTATTCTCGGGAGTGTCGGTAAGCGATGTAGCCTGCTACTGCGGTGAAGCTGACGACGATAGCCACCACAAGCCAAAAACCATAGGGGTGGTCCGCCCAGGGGATACCACCCACGTTCATCCCCATAAGGCCGGCGATCATATTGATTGGCAAGGCCAGCACGGTAACGATCGTCAAGGTGAACAGACTTCGGTTGTTGGCCTCGGCCACACGGGCGGCTATGTCCTCCTGTAATAGTTTGATTCGCTCTTGCAGGGCGGCCATGTCACTCAACGCAAGATTGAATTCTTCAGTGGACTGGCGTAGGTCCTGCGAGTCTTCCTCCTCGATCCAGTCTGGCGGCTTTCGCAACAAACGAAACAGGGCAGCAGGCTCTGGCGCCAATAGGCGCTGCAAGCGGATGAGCACCCTTCGCAACATGCCCAGCTTGGCCCTGTTTGTCACCAATCGGCCGGCGAGCAAGCGGTCTTCAATGTCATCTACGCGTGCAGTAGAGCTTCTCACTATGTTGACCAGTACATCCCCTTGGTCGTGCATCAGGTGTACCAGAAGCTCTACAGGGGAGCGCATGGGTTCACCCCGTCGAACGGCGTCCCGAAGGCGATCGATGGAACGCAACGGCTGCATTCTTGCGCTCACCATCAGCCGGCGTCCCACCGACAACCACAAGGTTGAAATGTCCGACGGCTCGAAATCAAAGTCGTAACTCACGTCGTTCACGACCGCCACAAGCGTGTCATCGTCCAGTTCAACCCGCGTAGTGCGGGAACCATCGCGCAGCGATTCATGAAACAGATCCGTAAGATGCAGGTTGTCCCGCATCCACTTTTCTGTGGCAGCGTGGGCCAGATTGAAGTGCAGCCAGTAAAAACTGTCTTCGTCATCCTTGCTCAGCAGACCTTCCAAAGCCTCCTGTGTGCCAACAACCTGCCCTTTACCTGCCTGGGTAAAGCGAAAACCGCAAATCAGACCGCTAACATCAGCGCCATACAAGGAAGACTGCTCAGCTTTCATTGCGGATGTACCGTTCTTTCAACGCCTGACCCTCTGGATGCTGATCCAGCAACCGCCACATATCCAGCGTGATGCCCTGAGAAAGCAACCACCCTCTGGAGGCTTGAGCTTATTGCACTGATTGCAGACCAGAAATGCATGCATGAAGTCTTTTCCAAAGTCCAAAACTCCATTGTGGAAACTGTTTGTGACATTTTTGTTTCAGTTTTCAGAAGTTGTCCTCCAAGCCCCATGGCAATGTTTGTAGGGTGTTTGATGTGCATCACATTCAAACCCAACCGCGATGTCTAGACTTGAGTTGAAAGGTCAGGTCATGACAAAAAAACTTGAAGAACTCAGACGCCTTGTGAACAAACTCACCGCCAAGTACGGGTCGCGGGACGATGCCATCATTCGCTTGCAAAGGGAGTTGGATGCACTCGAGGCATTTGAGTCCATGCACCCGAGCAGTTACTACCTCTCGGCTCCGCACTACGACTTCCGCACAAGGGCCAAGCGTTTGTATCTTGCCTCTGAGAACCGCACCCCCAACGATTTGAGCCACTGACTGGCCGTGGATTCCCAGAACTCGATTCAGTTCGGGGGTGACAGCCGGGAAGCCAGTACTTCGTCAACGCGGTTGCGGTCCATATTGATGACCTCAAACTGCCAGCCGCTGGCCACGAACTTTTCGGCCAGTTTGGGAATCCTGCCGATGGAAGTAACGGCGAATCCCCCCACCGTGTGGTACAGACCCTGCGTGTCCTCACTCAGCGCCTCAATGCCCAGTTTTTCCTTCATTTCGTCAAAAGGCAGCAGGCCGTCCAGCAGCCATGACCCATCTTCGCGCTGAACAGCGAGTGCCTGATCAGGGTCAGACGCTCCCGGCATCATGTCACCTGCGACGGTCTCGAAAAGGTCGCTCAGGGTCACAATGCCTTCGGTCACACCGAACTCATTGACAACAAACGCGAAGTCTGCGTTTTGCTCGCGAAAAATGCGCAATAGCTCAATCAGGGTCAATGCCAATGGCACATAGACCGGGCTTTGGATGGGCAAATCCGCAAACCTGAATTCACCCGACAGCGCCGCCTGCAGAACCGAGCGACTTTCGGCCAACCCCAGAACCTGCTGCATTCCGCCACGACAGATTGGATACCGGCCGTGGGGCGACAGGCGTATGGTCTTCAGGTTTTCAGAGTGGGCGATGGCAAGGTCAATTAAAACCACATCTTTCACCGGGGTCATAACGGCTGCCAGATGCCGATCTTCAAGTCGAAAGATATTCCAGAGCAAATGGCTCTGCTCTTTGCCGATAGAACCGGCCAACTCCCCTTCATCCACAAGCGCCAGAATGTCTTCGACACGTGTGACCGCGGGCGCTGATCGCAATGGAAGCAATGCCAAAACGCGGTCTGCAGACCACGACAAAAATTGAATCGCCGGGGACAGCACTGCTATAAACACCCGCATAAACGGTGCGACTCCCCTGGCCACCTCTTCCGGGTATGCCAGTGCAATCCGTTTGGGGATAATTTCGCCGAAAACAATGGCCCCTGCAGTGACCAAAACAATGGCCATAACAAAGGAAACCTGTGCGCTGACCGCTACAAGCGAAGGGAAAGTGTCATCGATCCAGCGATGCAGATGACTGGCAAAAGCCTCTTCGCCGTAAATTCCGGAAAGCAGACTAGCGGCAGTCAGGCCCGTTTGTGTTGCTGCGATGAACCGACTGGGCTTGCTTTTTATGATCAGGGCTGTCGCTGCCCTGGCATCCCCTGCGTCCGCCATTTGTTGAAGGCGGGCTTTGCGAGACGCTGCCAAAGCCATCTCGGTAAGGGCAAAGAACCCGCAAACACAAATCAGGATCGCAAGGGTGAATAACGGCATCACATCTCAGGAGACTGGCAAAAAAAGAACCCCCATTGGATGCCGTGAAAAGCCGACTACTCCTTGTTTGGACGGCCTGTCTTCAAACTGGGGACCGCCTTGACAGCGGCCAGAAGTTCCTGATCTTTCATGGCTGCAAGGGCCTTGATACCGGCACGAATGAGTTCTGTTTTCTTGACCGGATTGCCCAGCTTGGCTGCACGCAACTTCAAGACAGCCAGAACCTCGTACTCAGCTTTCGGAATGGTCAAACTGTCACGCACCAGCTTGGGCTTCTTTACCTTGACGGGCTTGCTCGGTGGAGTTTCTTTGGTAGTCTTGGCCGCGACGGATGCAGGTTTGACCGACACTTTGGGTGCTGGCTTCGGAGCTGCGGATTTCACTGCGACTTTTTTCGCTGGCGCTGCAGGCTTCTTGGCGGCAGGCTTCGCAACTGGCTTTGGAGCTGCCTTTGGAGCCACGACAGAGGCTGGGGCAGTTTTGACTGCTTCTTGAGCAGGAACCTGAGCTTTATCGGTAGCGGTCATTTATCTCTCCTTTTAAACGATTTATATAGTATATATCGATTCACTGGCGTCCGGTGAACGCCGCTCGGTTTCGGCAAGAAACCAATAACCACGCGGGTTAGCGGCCAGTTTTATTTGGTGCCGATTTGAATTTCGACACCGTTTTTGTGAGTAGTTTCCCCATATTGACTTTTTTGGGGG
>CAJBMJ010000447.1 GCA_903954045.1 uncultured beta proteobacterium
AATGGCAAACGCCAGGTAAGGATCGCCGCTCCGGTACGCCGTCATCATCGCCGGATCACCGGACAGCGCGGCGGCGATACCGAACTCCTGCTGACTCCAATCCACATAGGCCAGCCCCCATCCCGGCTTCGGACGTATCAGGCCGCGCAGCCAGACCGAAGGGCCAAAGATGAACTTGGAGTTGGACGGCTGGTTGCGCCCGGTGCGCGAGCGAAATGGCGACAGCAGGCAGCGATTGCGCCCGTCGTCACCCACATGCAGATTCGCCAGGCGCATTTCTGACAGGGCAGAGCGCAGCTCGCGAATCGGCGCGACTTGCAGATGGGCGCGCGCCATTTCGCGGAATGTGGCATCGCACATATCAAGCCCTCCACTGGGCAGCCGTGGCCAGGCGATTTGCTGGGCCACCAGATAGGCTTCCCAGCGGTTGGCCTTGAAGGTGCGACCGTCATAGATGCCGTAGTCGTTATCCACATCGGCAATCAGTTGATCCTGAATAGCACCCCATTGAGCTTGCAGCAGGGCCAGCGCATCTGTGTCGATGGGGATGCCGTTGGTTTGGATGCAGGACACGGCTTTCATGTAGCGCCCGCGCAGCAGGGCACGCGGCCAGTCGATCTGGTGTTGCAGTGTGGTCAGCAGGTGCGCCAGCGCGACCACGTCGGTTTCGCAATAGTCGAGGATGGCCAGTTGCTCGGCATCAATCCACGGGCCGCCGGTGAGCACCAGATCACGCATGGCGTCTTTTTTCTCACCGCCAATGCTGGGCAGGCCGTAGTGCAGCAGCGCACCCAGCAGTCCGCTGCCGTGGGCCAGCCGCAGGCCGTTGGTCAGGCAGCGAAACTCGGTGAACAGATCGAGCACATGCACCGGATGCGCCCAGCCCAAGGCGTGAAAGCAGTCCATTTCCGCCGAGGCGTAATAGGCCACGCACAGCGCCTTTTCGCCGGTTGGGAAGGGTGCTGTGGCCATACGCTGTAGATCGGCCTGCCAGTGGCGCTGGGTGCGCCCTGACGGCCATTCGCGCACCACCATGCAGACGGGCACGGGTGGGTTGCCCTCGCGGCCACCTGCCGGGTGGAACTCGAAGTCCACCAGGTAGATGCCATCGGGGAAGCTGGCGGCGTGCATTAGATTTTGCCCAGCAGAGTCTGGATAACCGGGTGGTCCAGGCTGGTGATGATCTTGCCGCGAAACGCTACTTCGACCAGTGTGTCGATGTCATGCGCGGGCCATTCGGGTTCTGGCAACGCGCCTTCGGCCTCATACACGTCATAGCCGCCCGCGTGCATGTTGGCGGTGATGCGCAGCCACTTCAGTTTGGCGTGTTCCACAGCCTGCGCCAGCGACTCATGCCAGGGGTTGCGCATGCCGTCTTCACCCGGCAGCGGCACCGGCATCAGGAAGACGTTGTTTTGGCGGTCAATGGCGGCGTGCAACTGCACCGGGCGCACCAGCTCGCTGATTTCTTGCGCCACGTCGGGCAGCACGACATAGCTTTCACGCGACTCTTTTTGTTCGAGCAGCATGGCGGCGAATGTCATTTCAGGCGCGGCGTGGGTGCGG
>CAJBMJ010000448.1 GCA_903954045.1 uncultured beta proteobacterium
ATTTTCCCAAGGAAGATGTGGAGTCCTTGCCAGAAATACTCCCGGAACTTTTCGCTGCGTTGCAGCGCGTGAAGTAGCACGGTTCGATGGCATGCTGCCAATGCCCTTCGAGGTGCGCGCCATCATCCTGTAAGACGTCGTAACGACCGTTCGACGAAAGTTGTTAGTTCAATCTCACCAATCACTGGTTAACTTGACCCTGCGCAAGCGGCTGAGAAGCAATGTCACTTTAAGAATTGCTTAAGGCCGTCACCCTAGAATTTTTACGTGGTCGAGCATGGAAGTGCTCTCACAATGGGCTGTTGTCCATGGCAATGCGTTTGCAACAAATAAATAAAGTCCCAACATGAAATCATCAGCCTGTTTGCACTCTGCCTTAGTGGTCCTGTCTCTAGGCTTGGTCACCATGCCCACGAGGGCCAGTGATGATTGCGATGCGCCGGTGAACCGCTGGCAGACGCGTGAGGCTGTGCGGCAAATGGCAGCCGCACAGGGCTGGCAGATTCAGCGCCTGAAGATTGACGACGGCTGCTATGAAATTCGCGGCACAGATGTGCAGGGCCGCTCCTTCAAGGCCAAGATCGACCCGGAAAGTCTGAAGGTGTTGAAGATGAAGAAAGACGAGCACCAGCGTGACCGGGCGCGTGATCGTAATGACGATGGTGCTGCACGCCCGACCCAACCGCGGCAAGCGGAGGGCGCCACCGCTCCGCGCGGCCAGAACGAGTAACTCCCCCTTCTATAGGAACATCACTATGTCGAAACCCCTTTTGTCGATTTTGGCTGCCGCTTGTGCGCTGGCGCTTCCTGCACTGGCACACAGCCGCCAGATCAGTTTGACCGCTCAACTCAAAAACTACGGTGGCGATGGTGCCTATCTGGCGGCGTACCTGACCGATGCCAAGGGCGCTTATGTGCGCACCTTGTGGGTAGCCGGCGGCAAGGCCAAGTACTACAAGCATTTGGCCGACTGGAGCCGCCTCTCAGCCAGTGACGCCAAACGTCTGGACGGCGTTACCGGTGCCAGCGTGGGTGCGGGGCGCACTCTCAAAGTCACAGCCGATCTGGCTGACGCACTGATTGACGCGGGCTATGAAATTCGCATCGACGCCGCCGCAGAGAAAATGCGCGACAGCCCGTCAGAGGTTCGCATTCCGCTGATCGCCGCCAATGCTGGGAAGCCGCATGCCGGAAAGCAGTACGTCCAGTCAGTGGCATTCCAACTCCCGTAAAGGCGTTCGCATGAGTTGGAAGGCAATCCATCGCTGGTTAGGACTGACCCTTGGCACCTTGTCCGTGGTGCTGGGCGTCACCGGCGCCATACTGGCTATCGATCCGGTACAGCAAGCGTTTCAGGCCCCCGCTGCACCGGATGATTTGGCTGTGGCTACGCTGGTCGATCGCGTGACGCGCACCGTCCAGGGCGTGGAAGAGATTCGCCACCTGCCATCCGGTGCCATCGTGGTGTTCAGCTTTGCCGGTGATCAGCCGCAGGCGTCTTATGTGGACCCAGTCGATGGACGCGTGCTGGGTGCGTGGCAAGCCTCGGCACTGCCGCGCTGGGTAAAGAACCTGCACCGCTCGATGCTCCTCGGCGACGCCGGGCGCTGGGGCTCAGCGGGCATTGCGCTGGCCATGGGTTTGATTTGCGTATCTGCGCTGGTGCTACTGCTGCGGCGCATGGGCGGCTGGCGGCGGCTGGCTTCGCGGGTGCGCGGCTCGCTGGCGCAGCGCATCCATGTGGTCGCGGGCCGTGTGGTACTTGCAGTCCTTTGCTTGACATCACTCACTGCACTGACCATGAGCGCATCG
>CAJBMJ010000449.1 GCA_903954045.1 uncultured beta proteobacterium
ACAAGGCACGGGCGGTACCGTGGTCTTTAGCGTGAAGGACCAGGGCGTGGGTATCTCGCCCGAGCATATCCCCCGCCTGACGGAGCGCTTTTACCGCGTGGACCGCAGCCGTTCACGTGAGACAGGTGGTACGGGACTCGGCCTGGCCATCGTCAAGCACATCGCGCAGCGCCATAGCGCCGAACTTTCCATCGAAAGTACGCCGGGCAAGGGTTCGCGCTTTTGCCTGACCTTTCCCGCAGCGCGTATCCAATTGCAAACCCCGAACCACTAGAAGCGCGGCAAATCCGGGTGTTTGATCTGGCCTGAACGCACCAGCATCTTGCCGTACTCGGCGCAGCGGTGCAGTGTGGGAATCACCTTGCCGGGGTTGAGTAGTTCCCTGGTGTCAAAGGCGCGCTTGATGCCAAACATCTGTTCGTTTTCTTCTGCGCTGAACTGCACGCACATGCTGTTGAGCTTTTCCACACCCACGCCGTGCTCCCCGGTGACCGTGCCGCCCATGGCCACGCTGGTCTCCAGAATGTCGGCACCAAAGAGCTCGCAGCGGTGCAGCTGGTCGGGGTCGTTGGCATCGAAAAGAATCAGCGGGTGCAGGTTGCCATCTCCGGCGTGGAATACGTTGGCGCAGCGCAGCTGGTATTTCTTCTCCATCTCGGCAATGGCCAGCAGAATGTCGGCCAGCCGCTTGCGCGGGATGGTGCTGTCCATGCACATGTAGTCGGGACTGATGCGGCCGGAAGCAGGGAACGCATTTTTGCGGCCGCTCCAGAAACGCAGACGTTCTGCTTCGTCCTTGCTCACGGCAATGGCAGTGGCCCCGCAGCGCGTCAGCACCTCGCTCATGCGTCCTATTTCTTCTTCCACCTCTTCGGGCGTGCCATCGCTCTCGCACAGCAAAATAGCTTCGGCATTCAGGTCGTAGCCTGCGTGCACAAAGTCTTCTACCGCTGCCGTCATGGGCTTGTCCATCATCTCCAGGCCCGCTGGAATGATGCCCGCCGCAATCACGCTGGCCACAGCATCACCGGCTTTGCGCATGTCGTCAAAGCTGGCCATGATGCAACGCGCCAGTTGGGGCTTGGGTACCAGTTTGACGGTTACTTCGGTGGCAATCGCCAGCATGCCTTCGCTGCCCACGACCAGGCTGAGCAGGTCGTAGCCAGGCTGGTCCAGCGCATCGCTGCCAAATTCAATGGCCTCGCCTTCCATGGTGTAGCCGCGCACCTTCTGGATGTTGTGCAGGGTCAAACCGTATTTCAGGCAGTGCACGCCACCCGAGTTCTCGGCCACATTGCCGCCGATGGTGCACGCGATCTGGCTGGAGGGGTCGGGCGCGTAATACAAACCATAGGGCTCAGCTGCTTCGCTGATGGCCAGGTTGCGAACACCACACTGCACCACCGCCGTGCGACTGCGTTTGTCAATTTTCAGAATCTTGTTGAACTTGGCCAAAGACAAGGTCACACCCATGGTGTGCGGCATGGCACCGCCCGACAGCCCTGTTCCCGCGCCACGGGCCACCACTGGCACATTCAGGGCGTGGCAGGTTTTCAGGACGGCAGCCACCTGGACTTCGGTTTCTGGCAGTGCCACTACCAGCGGTCGCGCCCGGTAGGCCGTTAGCCCGTCGCATTCGTAGGGAATGGTGTCTTCGGTCTGGTAGAGCAGCGCGTGCTGTGGCAAATGGGCTGCCAGCGCTTGTACAACCTGCGTCTGCAGCTCTGATTTTTGTAGCGCGGTGGCGCTGGAGGCGGGTAAGGGCGCGTTCATGGGAGCTACTCTACGGCAATTGGGCTGGGGCTGCTGTGAAAAAACTTTGACTCAGCCCACCGCTTTCTTCAACCACTCGGCAAAGGCGGCCACTTCCCAGCGGTCCATGGCACCCGTGCGCCAGCACAGGTAGTGCGCATGCGGGCTGGGCACATTGTGGGGATACAGGCGCACCAGCGAGCCGTTGTCCAGCCAGTGCGCGCCCAGCTTAAGGCGAATCAGCCCTACGCCCATGCCTGCAGCGGCGCCATCGCACATCAGTCCGATGTCGTTGAACTGCGAGCCCTCGGCGGGCTCGGGCCAGTCCAGACCGTTGGCAGCAAACCAGGTGCGCCAGGGCTCCAGCGGACTGCGCAGCAAGGGCAGGTTTTGCAAGTCCTGGGCATTCTCAAAGGGGCCGTGTTCCCGCACAAAGGCGGGCGACGCCAGGGGTGTTACCTCGTCCTTGAGCAGGAGCACATGCTCCATGTCGGCGTAACGTCCCGCGCCAAAGCGCACCAGCAGGTCTGCGTCTTCCGCCACCACGTCCAGCAGGGGAATGGACACCTGCAAGGTGAGGTCGATTTCCGGATAGGCATCCGTGAACTGGCGCAGGCGCGGTATCAGTATGGAGCGCGAAAAGGTTGGCGTGACTGCCAGGCGCAGCTTGCGCTTGCCAGGAGCGGCAGCGGAGCTGGGAAATTTTTGCAGCGTGGCGAGCCCATCGCGTACATGGGCCAAATACTCGCTGCCCTCGGTGGTAAGCGAAAAATCCGCCCTTCCAAACAGCTTGGTGCCAATGATCTGCTCCAGCTGCTTGACCCTGTGGCTCACGGCGCTCGGTGTCACGCAAAGTTCTTCCGAAGCCTGCGTTACGCTGCGCAGGCGGGCCAGGGCTTCAAAGGTTAAAAGACACTGAATGGGGGGGATACGGGCAGCAGACATGCCCCACTATAATTCGCGGCCCTGCAAAGTGCACCCCAGGTTTTCCCCCTGTTGCCCCACACCAGTCTATATATATTGGGAGTTGCCATGTCTGACACCCTTGCGGTCCTGCCGCAGTACCTGCTCCCCAAAAAAGCCCTTACCGAGTTGGCAGGAAAACTGGCCGGAGCACACGGTGGAGCCGCCACGACGGCGCTGATCCGCTGGTTTGTGAAGCGCTACCAGGTCAATATGGCCGAGGCCGCCAATCCGGATATCGTCAGCTACCCCACCTTCAACGAGTTCTTCACGCGACCCCTGAAAGAAGGCGCCCGCCCGCTGGCCGATGCAGACCTGATTTGCCCGGTGGACGGTGCGATCAGCCAGTTTGGTCCGATTGCTCAGGACCAGATCTTCCAGGCCAAGGGCCATAGCTACAGCACTACCGCACTGGTGGGTGGTGACCCTGGCCTGGCTTCCGAGTTTCAGAACGGCAGTTTTGCCACTCTCTATTTGAGCCCGCGGGATTACCACCGTATTCACATGCCCTGCGATGGTGTGCTCAAGCGCATGATTTATGTACCTGGCGATCTGTTTTCGGTCAATCCCACCACGGCACGCGGCGTGCCGGGGCTATTTGCACGCAACGAACGTGTGGTGTGTGTTTTTGGTACCGACAAGGGCCCCTTTGTTTTAACCCTGGTGGGCGCCACCATTGTGGGCAGCATGGCCACTGTGTGGCATGGTGTGGTGAATCCGCCGCGTGTGCCCCAAGTGTGGGAGCAGCACTATGACGACGGCTCGGTGCAGCTACGCAAGGGTGAAGAAATGGGCCGTTTTTTGTTGGGTTCCACCGTGGTCATGCTCTTTCCCGAGTCGACCATGGCGTTCAACGCCCAATGGGCTCCGGCCAAACCCCTGCGCATGGGGGAGGCCATGGGGAAGTACCTAGCGCATTAAGTGCTGGCGCGTGCTAGGCTGTAGTCACGCATTCATTGAAATTTTTTCTGGAGTCTTTCATGCCAGGTTTGTTGTCAACGGTAGATCCCGACGGTCTGCTCGAATTCTCAGTGGTGTACACCGACCGCGCACTCAACCACATGTCCCAGCGCTTTCAGGGTGTGATGAAAGACATCTCCCGCATTCTGAAAGAGGTTTACCACGCCAAGTCTGCGGTACTGGTGCCTGGCAGCGGCACGTTTGGTATGGAGGCGGTGGCCCGGCAGTTCGCAACGGGCAAAAAGACGCTGGTCATTCGCAACGGCTGGTTCAGCTACCGCTGGACACAGATTTTTGAGATGGGCAGCATTCCCGCTGAGTCCAC
>CAJBMJ010000450.1 GCA_903954045.1 uncultured beta proteobacterium
ATCGCTCATCATGACCATCCCGCCGTCGTATGTGGAACAGAATCACCTTGACGCAGGTTCTCGCTTATTTGTCGAGATTAACGGGGCAGAACTCAAAGTAAAGCCGGGCCGCCAGCGTCCCAAACTTGCGGAACTGTTGGCTGCAACGCCAGAGAATCTGGCCCGCGTGGCCGGCTGGGATGAAATGGCCGACGTCGGAGCCGAGCTTTGATACCCGAGCGGGGTGACATTCTCCACCTCCAGTTTGATCCAGTTTCCGGAAAAGAGATGCTGGGCAAACACTTTTGCCTGGTGGTTTCGCCGCGCTCTTTTAACAACCGGTTTCGGTTGGCAATGGTTTGCCCTATTTCTGGCGGTGCCTCTGAGGTTGCGCGCAATAGCGGCTTCCTGGTTTCCTTGATGGGGTGTGGCCTGCGTACCGACGGTTCAGTGCATGCACATCAACTCAAATCATTGGACTGGGCGGCAAGGCAGGCCAGCTTCGTAGAAAAAGTGCCAGATGCGTTGTTGCAAGAAGTGCTGGAATGTCTGGTTGCGGTTTTTGAAGACGAGTAGGAATGCCTGGCGCCCATGCTTTCATGATTTGCTCACAGGAGCCGTGCTTCTTTCCCTTGTGCACTGAGTAGCGCCACGGCCTTCTTGTCGAATGAAACAAAAGTTTCCCCGCCAAGCCAATTGCCCTCAAAGGCGATCACACCATCCGCAAAATCCCCACCTGCATTGAGCACCTCCAACCCCGCCTCGACTGCTGGCCGGTTCATTTCTACGTTTTCGCTGGCCATCAGCGCGCGGATCGCGCTAATGACGTCATCACTTTCAATGTTGTAGACGCTGCGCAGCACCCAAACAAACTCACACAAGCACGGCAGCGCAATGGCAATCAACGCGGCATCGGTCAGAACCTTGGTGGCGATGCTGGCTTGCGCCGGGTCATCGCGCACGCAAGAGCGAACCAGCACGTTGGTGTCAGCGGTGATTTTCATGCCTTGCCAGCCCAAGCTTGCGCTGTTGCCTCGTTGATCTCTTCAATGGTGGCAACCTTCTTTGTCCGGTGCGCCAGCAGTCCGATGAAGCTGTTTATCGTGCCGGTCGTCTGGGCTGCCCTCAGCATGCCACGGCCATCTGGCAGTAAATCGAGTTCGATCTTTTGCCCTGGTTGAATACCGAGGTGCCGCAGGACGTCTTTTCTGAAAGTCACTTGTCCCCGGGCGGTCACTGTCAATGTTGTCATCGCTTGATTCCCTTGAAGTTTTGCAATAGCGAAAGTGTAAGGCGAAATTGCATTATTCGCTCAATTCCTTGCAGCGCGCCAAGATGGAACTGAGCCTGATGCAGCCGTTCCTGCACTCAGTCACCACCCAGCAACTTTATCTTCCCATTCTCAAGAATTTGACTTGATAGCTCCTCGCCTGTAGAGCCAACCTGCCTCAGGGTTGACGATCTACGCTGGTGAATGCTTTTTTGAAACGTCGTGCATTTCCGCCAGCGTTGCCTTGACCCCGCCGCCGTGCGTCGGAATAGCTTTTGCCCAGGCGTCTTTGTCTGGAGTTTTGCCTTCGGGCGCCGCAGCCAACGCCGCTTTCATTTGCTGCTGGCTAAATATTGGCTTTGAAGTAGCGTTTCGTTTCATGTTTGTCACCATTTCGGCAAAGCGAATTGGCGCGGCTAATTAAATCAATCGCCATCCACTCAAGCCGATTCCAGCCGGCGGGTGCGACGGGAGTTTCTTTGTGGTGCGGTCAGTTCTTCACGTATCACCTGCCTCACGGCATCAATCATCGAACGCTGCTGGATAAACGCCACCAGCGCGTCATTGATCAAGGTCTGGTAACTGCCGGTTCCAG
>CAJBMJ010000451.1 GCA_903954045.1 uncultured beta proteobacterium
CGGGCAAGTCCACGCTGGCGCGCCTGTTGTTCCGGTTTTATGACGTAGGGCAGGGACACATCCTGCTGGGGGGGCAAGACATTCGCCAGGTCACCCAGGCCAGTGTGCGGCAAAGCATCGGCATCGTGCCGCAGGACACGGTGCTGTTCAACGACACCGTCGAATACAACATTGCATACGGCCGACCCGGTGCCAGCCGGGCTGAGGTAGAGGGCGCGGCGCGTGCCGCGCACATCCATGACTTCATCGCCGGTACGCCCAAGGGCTACGACACCATGGTGGGCGAGCGGGGACTGAAGCTCTCGGGTGGCGAAAAGCAGCGCGTGGCCATTGCACGCACCCTGCTCAAGAACCCGCCCATCGTGATTTTTGACGAAGCTACCAGTGCACTCGACAGTGCCAACGAACGCGCCATCCAGGCCGAGTTGCAGGGCGTGTCGCAAAACAAGACCACGCTGGTCATTGCCCACCGCCTGTCGACGGTGGTGGACGCGCACGAGATTCTGGTGATGGATGCAGGCCACATCGTGGAGCGCGGCACCCACCAGGCACTGCTCGCCGCCAGCGGCCGTTATGCCCAGATGTGGGCCTTGCAGCAGAGTTCGGAATAGAGGAGAGCCCAGTGGGAACGCTGCAATCGACCATGGACTATTTGCTGGACCAGTTGCGCGGTGCCGGGCCGGTGTCCTGCAGAAAAATGTTTGGCGAGTATTGTCTCTACTACGACGGCTCGCCCATCGGGCTGGTCTGCGATAACCAGCTCTACCTCAAGCCGACCGAAGAGGGCCGCAAGCTGCTGGATGTAGCGCGCGAAGGCGCGCCGTTTCCCGGTGCCAGGACGCATTTGTTGATAGACGCCGATAGCTGGGAAGATGCGCAAACCCTAAGCCTGCTGGTGCGTACTACGGCGCTGTCGCTTCCTGTGCGTCCGGACAAGCCCATCAGGAAATCGGCCGCGGCCAAGGCGACTGCGAAACCAGGCGCAAGTGTGGCTGACTTGCCCAATTTGGGCCCCAAGTCTGCAGCCCTGCTGGAGCAAATCGGCATCCGCACGGTGGCCCAGTTGCGACAACGGGGTGCCGTAGCTGCGTACGCTACAGTCAGGCAGAAGACTCCATCTGCAAGCCTGAACCTGTTGTGGGCAATAGAAGGAGCGCTTTCCGGAATTAGTTGGCAAGTAGTTGCGCGTGAGCACCGCACCAGCCTCCTGCTGGCACTAGAACAATTTGAATCGGGAAACGGGGACCGTTAGCGACTATGGAAATCCTGATAATTTTGGCCTTTGGCGTGGCCTACCATGTACTGAAGTCCCGCGAACAAAAGCGTCGCATCACACTGCTGGGCGGCTATTTGGGTCGCTTCGAGATTGAAAAGTTGATGGAGGGCCTGATGGAAGGCTACTTGCGTGCCTTGGGAGAGAGTTCGCCGGAGCGGCAGACCCAGGTCTGGGAGCACCTGCGTACGCAGGAGGAGCGGCTGCGCGATCAGTTTTCCGAGTTTTCCAAAGACTTTGCGGGTGTGTGGGCAGACGATGCGCGGGTCAGTACCTTGGCCGTTGCCTTTCCTCTGGCCGACAAGCTGTTTCCGGCGGCAACTTTTGATGTACGGCAGGCTTTCAAGATGCATGCGCAAGGCATCGAAAACGGGGTGTCGCATTCGCAGCACCTGCAGTCCAAGGACCGCGCTTTCCTCCTTATGGCAGAACTCATGCTGATGCAGCACACCTGCCACTGGTTTTGCCGCTCCAAAACAGTGGCCTCGGCTCGACTGCTGGCGCGCCACAAAACCCACTATGCGCAGGTGCTGGAATCGGTATCACCGCAAACCCGCCAAGCCTACGTCAAACTGCTGATCACCCAGCCAATTTTCAAGCAAAAGTAGCGTCTAGCCCTTTCGGATAGGGCGTAAGGCGCTACTTATTTGGTAGCAATTTCGGATGTGTCCGGCTGGAGTTGACTCCATAGCTCCAGAAACTCTGCTGCGCACACGGGCTTGCCGAACAGGTAGCCCTGTATCTGCTCGCACCCCTCACGTTGCAGAAATTCAAGTTGGTGCTGCGTTTCTACCCCTTCAGCAATGGTGGACAGATGCATGCTTTTGGCCATGCCAATCACTGCGCGGATGATGGACTCGTCCCCTTGGCTGTCACCAATGCCGGTGACAAAAGAGCGGTCGATCTTGAGCGTGTCTATGGGCAGCAGTTTCAGATAAGCCAGCGAAGAGTAGCCGGTGCCAAAGTCGTCCACCGAGAGCTGAACACCCAGCGCAGAAATCCGCTCCAGGGCGCTAATGGCGTCCTCTGCGTGCATGATGACCGACTCCGTAATCTCCAGTTCCAGCGCCTTGGCGGGCCACTCAAAATCATGCAGAGCGCTTTGTACGGTGTGGATCACGTCTGCACGTTCCAGTTGGCGCACAGACAGATTGACAGATATTTTTGGAAGGGTCAGACCCTGCTCACGCCACAGTGCCGCCTGTTGGCAGGCTGTGCGCAAAACCCAATTGCCCAGTTCGACAATAAACCCGGTTTCTTCGGCAATCGGAATGAAGCGCACGGGCGGCACAGCGCCCAGCTCAGGACTGGTCCAGCGCACCAGTGCCTCTGCCCCGCAAGGTCTTGGGTCTGGCCCTGCGCTCATTTTGATCTGGTAATGCACTTCCAGCTCGTTGTTGGCAATGGCCTGGCGCAGCAGGCGCTCCAGACGCACGCGCTCTCGGGCGTGCTGTGTCATCTCCGGGGTATAAAAGTGGTGGGTATTGCGACCCATCTTTTTGGCCTGGTACATGGCGGTATCGGCCGAGCGCAGCAGGTTGTCCGTGTCCGCACCGTCATCGGGGTACAGGCTGATACCGATGCTGGCGGAAATGGAGAAATCGTGGCTTCGCAAACTGAATTTTTGGGCCATGTGGCCGATCAGCTTTTCTGCCACCCGGGCGGCCTCCTCGGGGGCATCCAGATTTTCCAGAACACACACAAATTCGTCGCCTCCCAGGCGCGCCAGTAAATCCCCGTTGCGCAGGTTGGCGCCCAGACGCTTGGCCACTTCCACCAGCAATTCGTCCCCCACGGTGTGCCCCATGGTGTCGTTGATTTCCTTGAAACGGTCCAGGTCGATAAAGAGCACGGCAATGCGCCGCATATGGCGTTCTGCGTTGGCAATGCTGCGCTGGAGGTGTTCGGCAAACATCAGCCGGTTGGGCAAATTGGTCAGTGGATCATGGTGGGCCAGGTGGTCGAGCCGGGTTTCCGCTCGCCGTCGCTCCATCACTTCTCCCTCCAGTTGCGCGTTGGCCTGTGCGAGTTGGCGGGTGCGTGATTCCACCCGCGCGTCCAGCTCCTGGTTGGCCACTAGCAGCTGGCGCTCCTGAATCAGCAGCAAATTTTGCGCGAAGCGCACCACCATAAGCTGCGCAACGTAAAGCAGCAGCATCACTGCGGCTCCCGCCAACACCACATCAAACAGTACCTGGTCCAGCTCGGCAATGAAAGGCGTGACGTTCTGGTACAGCTCCATCACGGCAGTTATCCCCTGGTCTGTCCTGACCGGTACGTAGCTGGCGATCAAGTCCACCTCGGCCATCGAGCCTTCGAAGGCGTCAAACTGGTTTCTGTGCGTCAACTCGCTGTTGGGGGAGCCTACGAGAGCGATCCTGAGGCCGGCGTTGTCTTTTTTGCTTTCGCCAATTTGGGCTGGCGAGGAGGAAAAAACGGTCAGACCACTTAGGTTGTAGAGCTTCACCTTGGTGATGTTGGAGCTCTTCATCAGGGCGACCGTCTTCTGAGCCAGCCCCCGGCGTGCTACTTCTGCGCGCAGCAGGTCTGCAGGCTGTCCTTCGGATTCGCGCACAAGATCGGCAAAATCCGGCCAGAGCGCGTTGATAAACACGCGACTCATGTCCTCGTTGTGGCGCTGCGCCATATGGGTGATCTGTTCGGTGGCCTGGTAGCGCGCCGACCAGCCCAAAGCCACTCCCGCCAGTACGATCAACACCAGCGACAGCAGTGAAAAATAGCGCGTCAGGCGAAAGGTAATGGGCGAATCCATGCTAAGCCGATGTTCCAGGTTCGTTGAAG
>CAJBMJ010000452.1 GCA_903954045.1 uncultured beta proteobacterium
CACTTACGCGTATCCCCCCAAATCGTCCACGATGGCGCTGAAACAGCGTCCACGATCAATTTGAAATGCCGTCCACGATCACGCTGAAATCGCGTCCACGATCAGCCTGAAACGCCGTCCACGATGGGCTGAAATATGCAAATAAAACGCGATTCACCCCCAAGTAGTTAAGACCGGAGTGCGCGTTGAATGGGCGTCGATGACTCGATGGTGGGTTCCAGGGCTTTTGCCAGATGGATGTACCCGCTTCAATGGCATCCAGAATTCTTTGCGCCGCCTCCCTGTACAACTGGTTGTTGATGTCATCGACGGTGCGCTTCTTGGCGGGCTCAGTAGCTGTGGCCTCAGCAGAATCAGGAGATTCGACGGAATCTGTTTCGGCCGGTGTTTCCTCGGTATTGATGCCCGCTGTTTCGGGCTCACCCGCAGGGGGTTGACTGCTTACCGCAGGTTTTGATGCAGATTTAGCTGCAGGTTTCTTTGCTTTACGTCCGGTGGACGCATTGGAGTTTTTCATGGAGAACTTTCCTTTCTTTGGTTAATGGGTTGAAGGGGGTGACCTGCTGCGGGGCAACAGGTCGCATTTGTGGGAAGCCAAACACGCTGGCTGTGCCGTAAACAGATGCTTTTGCATGGGGTATGGCGTCATGGGTTGCATGACGAGTGGGTAACTGAAACTGCAACCGAGATTGCAGTGACGAATCAATCGATGGCGTGGCGACGACAGGGTTTGCGGATACGACCTTCATAGTCCGAACTCCCCGACCCTGGGTGCTTTGGCTTTCAGTTCTGCAGCCTGGGCCGCCACCAACTGAGCACGGGTGGGACGAACCACCGGCTTGACCTTGCGCTGACCGGCTCGGATTTCCACCTCATCCCATAGGGCGGGTGACCAGTTGAAGACATCCACGGAATGCGGCTGGGGTTCAATGTGGATGGGTCCCAGCAGCTTGGAGACAAGCATCCACGTCAGAATGGGCATAGGGTCAGATTCACCGGCGGCAGCAGAAGTCACTGCAACCGAGTTGGGTTGGCTGAGGTTCGCGCTTGATACTTTGGTATTCATGGCATCCCCTCAAATCGGCAACACGGGTTGTTGACGCGAATTCACGCTCATGGATGCCACCATCGGCACGCGCAGCTGGATGTCCAGCATGGACCGGATGCCATCGGCATCGGGCTTTTCCTGCAAAGTCAGGCTCAGATTCGGATTGCCCGCACTGGCATACAGCTGGCAAATCGGTGCGTCGTCACCCTTGAGTACCTTGTCGGCCACGACAAAGTCGGAATAGACAGCTCCAGAGATGGCATTGCTCTTGAGGCGCAAACCCACCGGTTTATGCAACATCACCATGGGTCCGCATTCAGCCAGGACACCCTGGTTAACGCCATAGAAAAAAGCGACATAGACGCGACGCGACATGCCTTGGGGCAAGCCGAACAGAAAGCCAATGGAATTAATGGGCGACGGTGTGGGCGGCACCACCAGATGCAAGGCACGCTTTGGGTCGTGGAAGTCGGCATAACCCTCCACCGCGTTGTACGGTGAATACGCCAAGGCGATGTTCCCAGCCAAGGTCAACACCTCGGGGTAATGCCCGTTTTGCAACGGCAATTGAGACAGCTTTTGCCAGAAGGCGTCATCGGGCATGTGCTGGACGTAGTAGGTCAATGCGCTCATGGGCAGGGTCCTCCTACAGTGCTGGACGACCAGCGGCTTGGGGCATGCTTTGCGGCATTGCGTGGGTCGCCTCTATCAAGGGTGCGCAAAGGCTCCATGCGCTTGACTTCTGCGTCCAACTGGCGGACATCCCGAATCAAGCCCATCAGCTGGGTATCAGACAAATCCGGGTTGCGGCGTGCCAGTTCCAAATCCACCTGGGCGGCACGTTGCAATTGCCGCAGGCGCATGTAACGCCACTCGGTGTCGGGTACCTGGTTGTTATCGAGTAAATGCAGGAGCAGTCCAATCATGGCTGTCTCCTTGCTATGGAATCCACCAGCACTGGCTGGTGGAGTGTGGTGACATGCATACGGGTATGCGTCTGGCGGCGATGTTGGGGGTGTGATGTTTTGAGTTTCATACACCCAAGCTAGCAAATCCGCCTGGGGATAATCAAACATATGAGGGTCACACCGCCCCACTCGATGGTGAACGGTCACAAAGTGGGGTTGAGCGGTATGCATGGTCATGCCGCCACCCCAGCGGAGAAATCCACAGGACCCAGATTGATGACGTTGGATGTGTCCGGCTTAGGAATCTGTCCCAATGACAAGGCCAAACCGTACATCTCCTCTGTTACGTCCATCGTCAAGTGCGACATGGAAAACAACGACGAAAACGGCTTCGGAGTCTTGACGATGTGGCTCTTGTTATTGAAGTCGCCGCCAATGGCGGTCAAAGACCGTTTATCGCTAACAAACACCTCCATCGTTTCACTGTGCACCCACACCTTGGCGGGGACCTTCTTCCTGTTCAGAACCAACTCGGTGTCGAAAAAGCCATATTCATCGCCAACCTTAATTTTCGTGAACTTTGCTGCCCTTAGCGCCTTTCCAATCTGATACGCGCCAATGCCATTTAAACGGCCCCAAGCGGGCAACAACTTCTGGCGCCAGTTAAGAACCATATCTTCGATGTGACCTGAGAACGCCACCTTTCCCCCGAAGGAATGCAGGGGTCTGGCATGCGCTTGGTTCAAACGCTTGCCAAAGTAAATCATGTTCCCGTCTTTGTCATGAATGTAGCCATGGGGTGGCAACAGGATGTCTTCGAGCATCGTGCTGGTACGTTGGTCCGTATCGATAAACATGCATGCCAGAAAGCGCACAGCATCAGCAATGGCAGGTAAGCGCGAACGCAACGCTTTCACCATCGGACCGATGTCACCGACTGAGCCAGGACAAGCAAAGTGCATCCGATAAGTCCACTTATAGCCGCCGAGATTGGAGTGGAAAATTCTGCTCAAATCGAGCTTGATGGCGGTTGAACCGTCTTTAAAAAAGTGCGGTACGAAGTCCCAGTCTGCAACCAGGCGCTCGGCCTCAATGGCTCGATTGAGCTGCGGGTGCTTTTCAGCCTGCTCAATGACATTAGCGATGATTTCCATAGAACTCACGCAAGCCATTACTTGCGCCGTCACGGCAAGGGCGCCAATTTGATTTGACGGTGCCGTAGCACCCTGTGTTTTTTTTGCAAGCTTTTCGGCTTTGCGACGTTGTGCATTTTTTCCCATGATGAGTCCTTTAAAAATTTCAGATAAAAGCTGCCCCCCGCCCGGCGAATCCGGTCGTTTGGCAAATTGCGATTTGTTTGTGATGGTTTGGTGTGCGTGACACCCGACCATCCATCGGGCGTCACATCCGGGCTCTTTTTGCTTAGGCAGCCCTGTGGTCAATATCAAAGTGGCGCAGTTCTAGCGACTCCTGCGTCGATACTTGGTGCAGGCTCCGAACTCGACGAAGCGCACGACCCAGCCGTTATCAGGCTGTTTGTCGATATGCCACATCGTTGGCTCCTTCCCGACGCAGTGTCTTGACAGACTGATTGCCAGTCTTTGATACCTGTTTATTTGCCACAGCTTGGGCGGCTGTGCCGCCAGCATCAGCTGCAGTGGCTTTCCCGCTCTGATTGCCCCATACATCCCACCCGGTGCGACCATCGCGAGCAAACAACTCGATGCGATTGACGACCTTGGGATACAGACGCTCCAGGCGCTCATGAACCACCGCAGGTTTGGCACTGTGCTTCGTTACCGGGGCATCGAAAACCGACGATTGGCGTGCCTTGGTGCTGGCAATGGTCAAGCCCTTGCCGCGCTTGCCCACCAACAACAACTCGTGATGGGCCAAGGCGTCTCCACCCGCACAGGTCAGTTTGGAACCCGTCTTGTGCCACACCCAACAGGTCTTGTATTCGAACCCCCAGGCTTGAAGAACAGCGATACCGTCCTCAAGCAAGGAAGCTGGACACCATAGATACAAGGCGGCATCCTTGGTCACCATCGCCTTCACATCCATCGCACAGATGGCGGCAGTGCTCATAGTGGGATAGTGGTTGTGGGGAAGCACACGTGAGCCGGAGCGCTCGTTGCTCATGCCGTAATCCCACGGTGGGTCAGCCAACAAGACAGAGTATTTTTTGCCAATGGGCAGTGCGGCGTTTTGCTGGCTCAACTGGGCCTGGCGATTCAAGCGAACGGTGCGAGAGCGTTCATTCACTTGGGCGTTATGCTTTGCAACCACTTTGGCAGCAGCCAATACAGCCGGTTCGGTGAACTTACGAGCACCCATTACTTCGGTGTAGGCCTCGCTCAAAGAGATTTCACCTTGTTGTACTTGGCGTTTGAGCTCAGCGCTGCCGTCTACGAAGACACGCACAGCCCGCCCCACCGAGTCACGACTGACTGCAAACAATTTGGCTGCCTGCTCCTGGCTCAATGGAGGTTCAATGGCCGCAGACCATTTGGATTGACCCGATTTGCGGGTGCACAAGGGAGCAGCCATCAAGGCAAGCTGGCCAATGCTCAGACTGCGACGATTGACGTTGAGAGAAAACGCGGTAGACAAGGCCAAGTCGTAGTTCTTGACATCTAGTTTCTGAACCCGAGGTTCAATACCTAGTTCGGCACAAGCTTGCAAGCGATGGCGACCATCGACCACTTTGTTGTTGAACACCAGAATAGGTGTGGTCTGACCGTTGCGTTGAATACTGGCTTTAAGGGCCTGGAATTCATCATGTGCCATGGGTGGAAAGTCATAGACACAAGGGTCCAATGCATACGCGGGAGCGGCTGAATTGGTATTACCAGAACCTGTTGCAGTGACGGTTGCTGCCGTCGAAGTTTGCCGTTGAATCGTGGCGGCGCACGTGTTGATAGAGATAGACATATCGCGTTCCTAAGTTTGAAAAATCAAACCCTCGGCGCGCACCAAACCCTTGATGCGAACCAGTGGACGCGGACGAAACGTGAGGGAGAAAGAGTCGTCCGCTTAGAGCGGACGTATATGACGAATCGAGCGATTCGAAGAAGAGATGTTGAAGAAGTAGTTGCTGTTTGTCATATACCATGTATTTTACATTTTTCACATCCAAAGTCAAGAGGTTCCAACTATTTTTTGCAAATATTTTTGCGATGCGAAAAAATGAGCGATTTTGACCCACTTGCGCAAATCGGAATCGGTTTGCTAATCTGGTTTCCCCAAGTCCCCGAAGAAATTCGGGATGTCGAATAACCCCTGCTTTTGAGCTGACCCTCTATACAGATAGGAAGACCCCGACACCGCCAGCATGTGTTCACCAGAGTTCGAGCCGACGTGACCAGGTTGCCTTGGGACTATCGGTGCGAGCCTCGTTAAGGAAACACATGTTGAAGAAAGACACAAAGCAGGGCGGCAATCCTGCAAAAGCAATTGGGCAAGGTAGAAGCACCAAGGCCGCCAAAACCGGTACCAAACAACGTATCGGGGCGGACGGCAAAACAGAGCCGGTGATTGATTACATGGACCATGCACCCGTACATCCTGTCTATCCGTTGACAGATGGTTTGTTTCGTCCCATTCAGCACGGTAAGCGTGCGACAGCAATACGGGCGGTTGGGCAGTTCCATCCAGTGGGGGAACCCCGTCAAAGGGTGCAATGCATCTGGACCTCAGAGCAGGCCTTGGACATCACCGACCAGATGGTGTTGTTTCACCTTTGCCAGTTGGGGGCAGCGCCGGGGGAGCATCGCCAGGTAGTGGGTTCAAAGCATCCCGAATACGGCGATGCCCAGCAGCGTTTGAAATGGGTGAACCAGGATGACGCCGCAGTGGACCCTTCCATGGTCGATCCAAATAGTTGGGGGCAAACCGGCAGCCAGGTGGTGAAACCCAATCTGGTGGTGCTCTACACATCAGCACAGGCGATTGCAAAGAGTATCGGTTTGACCGCCACGGGCTCCAATACCAACGCCGTACGTGAGAGCTTACGTCGCTTGATTCGTACCACCTGCCAGGTTACCCACACCCATGGCATTCGAGGCACCAAGAGCGTCAGTCAATACGGCGTACTGGGTGGTAGTCGCAATGGCGAGGCATTGACCTTGGTTTTGAATCCAGAATTGTCAGAGCGTTGTTTGTCGCATCAGGGGGTGGCATGGGTCAACATGAAGGAGCAACGCGCCCTTGAATCAAAGCCTGCACGCAGACTGCACGCCTGGTTGACGGCATGGGCGTTCACTGCGGAAGTGCGCACCATCAAACTGGAGACCTTGTTGTCGCATGTGTGGGGCCCGGAAGAATGCACTGCTTCGGCCAAGAAGAGTCGGACTCGAACCTTGAAAGATGCGGTGCAAGCGATTGCCCTATTACCGGGGTGGGTGTGCTGGCTCAATAAGAAGGACGGGATGGTGCGAGTACGCAAGCCACGGTTTGTGGGGAGTCCAAAACCTGGCGTTGTGTCTACCGCTCTAACGCCAACTTCTGCCGTCGTGATGTAACCTGGCTTGAACCTCCATTTTGGCTACCTGGAACCGCCGCCATCGCCGAGGCCAGCGGATTGTCCAAGGCCAATTTGCACTACTATTTTGGTAGCAAAGAAGTCTTGTACCTCGAGGTGCTGGCGCGCATTTTGAACGACTGCCTGGTATCCACCCACGGCATTACAGAAGACGCGGACCTATGCACTGCGCTGGAGCAATACATCCGCGCCAAAGTGGAGCTTTCCGCCCAGCGCCCCGACGGCTTCAAAGTGTTTGCCAACGAACTGCTGCACGGCGCGCCCGTGGTCAAGGAGCTGCTGGCCACCGAGTTGCGCAGACTAGTCCAGGAAAAATCAGCCGTGGTTCAGGCCTGGGTCGACGCAGGCCGCATGGCCCCGGTCGACACGGTACATCTGTTTTTCACGATCTGAGCTGCCACCCAGACTTATGCCGACTTTGATGTGCAAGTGTGTGCCGTGTTCAGGTGTTGGCCATGACGGAACGCAACAAATATTCGTGGAACAGCGGAACTGTAAAAGCCGTGTCCCCATGCGTGGGGCTCCAGACAATGCCCTTGCGGATCAGTCCAGATCGAACCGGTGCTTGGCTACTGACGGTTTTGCCTAAAGCAGCGGCAATGTCTCCGGAGCGATGGGGCCCTGCCCCCAGTTCAGCCATGGCGCGCAGATAACGGCGTTCGCTGGGCGTAGTTCGATCCAGTCGTACTTTGAAAAAACTTTCGTCCAGCGCTGCAATCGTCAGAGCTGTGGCGGTGTTGACAATATCCAGTGTGATTGGGCTGCTTTGTGCAATGTCCCAAGTGTGCTTACCCCACTCCTGCAAAAAATAAGGGTAGCCCTGTGTCTTTTGGACGATCTCTAATGCTGCGGCCAAGTCATACTGGACTTTCAGCTCTTCGGCCGGTTTTCTCAGAGCGTCCAGAGCTGCCTGCGTTCCCAGTTTGTCCACCTGCGGGTAATCAAACAAGCGCTCGGAATACGATTTAGCCTCTCCTGCCAAAGCCAAGAGTTGCGGCAAGCCTGCTCCCACCATGGTGATGGGCAACTTGAGGTGTGCGCATCGGTGCAAGGCCGATATGAGTGCAGCAAACTGGTCTTGCTTCACATATTGCAACTCATCAATGAACATCACCAGGACGGTACCTGCTGCTTTGGCGGCTTCACCAGCCTGTACCAACAGGGTGGTGAGGTCGCTTTCCAGTTCGCCGTTGTCGGCAAGTCCTTGCTCCGGCTCAAAGTCAAAGCCCACCTCAATATCTGCGAACTTGACTTTCAACCCCTTGGCAAATCCCGCCAGAGCTTTAAGGCCGCGCTGCGCAACGGTTTTGGCACTCTCAACCGTGCTCAGGCTCAGGAGTGCCTTGCGCAGTTCGGGCGCCAATATGGCAGGGAGCGACTTGTTCTCTGGCACCTCTATGCGCAAGGAGCGTACACCGGTGCTTTCTGCATCAAAACGTATGCGGTCCAGAAGCACGGTTTTGCCGACACCCCGCAGGCCAACCAGGATCAGACTCTTGGCGGGGTTGCCAATTCGCAGCCGCTCTATGCAAATGCGCACCTTCTCGCGCAGGTCATCACGTCCCGCCAGTTCAGGCGGAGGCGCGCCAGCGCCCGGGGTGTAGGGATTGGTCACGGGGTTCATTTTTTATAGCCAAGTTATAAAAGTTACACAAAAAGTATAACTTCAATAATATGGATATAAATGCGCTTTTCGAAGTGCAGGTCTGTGCCGTCCTGCACGCCAACTTGGGCCTGGGTCACCAAGAGCTTATTTTGGGGCTGGAGCGGCGCAGACAAAGTGCCCCGCCTTGGCGCACCTGACCTCGTAGGGCTATTGCCCTCTGTTTACCGCTCAATTGCTACCATTGCGCCGGTATGCTGCGCCCCTTTCACACTACCCTTCCCTTTGGCAACCAGGATGCCCTTGTAGACCACTCGCTTCAATCGGTGAGTGAAAAAATTGGGCAGGCGGTGGCGGGGGGTATTGAAGTGGGCTCTCTGGACAAGGGCTCTCATTTTTTGCACGCCGCAAACCAAGTCCGCTTTGGGCGGATACAGCTCAACGCTTTGGCCTTTACCCCGATGCGCGTTCATCGCAAGACAGAGACCAAGCGGACCATAGTTATCCCGTTTTCGGGCGATCTTCAGGCCGTAGTGGGCGGTAAAGCTCTGGCAGCGCGTGCGGGCCACACCGCACTTTTCAGTTCAGGCAAGCCCAGGTTGGGTACCTTTAACACCAGCTTGTCGCAAATTCTGGTTGAGCTGGATGACCACTATTTGCTGGAGGTTGCCAACGCCATGCTGGGCCCCGGCCTGCATGGTTCAGCGCACAGTCTGGGGTTGGAGCAAGACCGCCCGCTGCCGCTCCACCTCAACGGCATTTCATTTGACTCGGTGTTTCGCGCCCATTGCCGCACGGTAGACAGCTTGCGCCACCAACCCGCGGCCCTTTCCATGCTGGGTCTGGACGATGCCTTTTATCGCAACTTTGTGGCGCTACTGGCCCCCGCACTTGTGTTTGGAGACCCGGGCTGCGATGTGGGTAGCCGTGCCAAAGAGGCCCGTGTGCTTAATTTGGTGTGCGACTATGTTCAGTCCCGTCTTGGTCACGCCCTGACCATGACCGAGCTCGAACAAGTCAGCGGTCTGTCAGAACGCGGCTTGCAATATGCCTTTCGGCGCCGCTTCAACTGCACCCCCATGGCGTGGGTGCGCCAGCAACGCCTGGCAATGGCCCAGGCACTCTTGCGCGACCCCCACGGCCCTGTCACAGTAGCCGCCATAGCGCTTCAAACCGGCTTTGCCAGCGCCAGCCTCTTTGCCCGCCACTACCGCCAGCACTTTGGCGAGTTGCCCTCCGAAACGCGCTTGCGCACCCGCTGGCACTGACCCAAATTTCTACATTCTTGCGGTTTTTGACTAGTCTTTTGCGGAAATCGCGTATCGGTCAGCCCGGCTTTTGAGCAAGATCAAGACTATGGCTCCACCCCGCCCCACCGCTGCTGGCCTGGCTCTGCCCCGCCTGCCTTTTGGTGAGCGGTCGGCGGTAACCGACCACAACCTGAATCACTATGCCGACCAGATGGCTGCTGTGTTGCCTGGCCTCGATGTGGCTGTGCGCGGTGACAAAGCGGAGTTTGCGTACAAATCCCACACCCAGGTCATCCACGGTCTGCACCTGGTGGCCAGCGCCAATACGCCACTGTATGTGGGCGTGGACGGCGTGCAGCACGCCACCCTGCTGATTCCGTTTTACGGAGAAAGCGAATCGGTGCAGCGCGACGGCGTTCGTTCGGGCTGGGCAGGCGGCCAGAGAGGGGCATTCTTCCCGCCAGGTGCCAGCGGCGGCACGACCACCGGCATGCGTTCCACGCTCACCCTGAATCTGGACTTGAACCGCTTGCAAACCATCGCAAGCCAGATGCTTGGTGCAAGCCCGGCAAGGCAAGGCGTTGATCTTCAACTGCTCAAACCAAGAACACTGGAGCTCAACCCCTCTGGAGTCTCGCTGGGGCTGGCGTTTCAAAATCTGTGCAGCCTGATCGACCTGTGGCAACAGCAACCCCAGGTGTTGGCCCACATGGGCATAGACGACCTGATGTACCGCCATGTTGCCGTGCTGCTGAGGCCCGAGCTGTTTCTGGCACTAGCACGCAACACGCCCGAAAAGCACGAACGCAAGCCCTCCAGCAAAGCCATCACCTTACTTTGTGACTGGCTCACCGCGCATCTGGGCGAGCGCATCACCATGAGCGACATGGAAAAAATGACCGGCCTCTCGGAGCGCAGCCTTCAGTATGCGTTCCTGGGCAAATATGGGTGCACCCCCATGCAGTGGCTCAAATCAGAGCGCCTGGCCTGGGCGCGGCGATTGCTGCAGGGTGCGCAGCCCGGCACCACGGTTACCACCATCACCACGATCAGCCATTTGTGCGGCTTTGCCGACCCATCGGCCTTTGCGCTGGCCTACCGACGCAAATACGGCGAATTGCCTTCCGTCACGTTGGGTAACAAAGCGTGATCCAGCGCTGGTGCAGATGACCACCGGGCAAAGGGGGACTACAAAATATTTTCAAACTTGCGTTTTTTTAGCCATTGCTTTGCGGAAATCGCGTAGCCATACGAGTCCAAACCAAGGACAGTTAACGGGTTTGTCTATTCTGGAGTTTTCGCCCTATGGCCTCTCGTTCGCGCACCCCGTCTTCCCGGTCCGTCACGTTGTCCGCTGTCCGTCCACCGTTTCAACGCCCCCTGCTGGTCAGCAGCCTGGCTTTGGCCTTGTCGGCCCCGGCAATGGCGGCCAATTTTGATGTGACGGTCGCCACAGACACCGGCACCGGGCTGGTTAACACCCTGTCATGGGCCATCTTGCAGGCCAACACAGCGGCAGGGGCAGACACCATCACGCTGACCACCAACGTCACCATGACGGGCGTGATGCAGCGGCTGATCAACAGCGACGTCACCATCCAGAGTGATGCCACGCCGCGCACCGTGGCCTGCGCGAACAATCCTTACCGGCCCTTCTTCGTCAAATCAGGCACGGTGACCTTGAAAAATCTCACCGTGAGTCAATGCAAGGCACAGGGGGGGAGCAGCACCTTGGGCGGGGCTGGCGCCGGTTTGGGCGGGGCGTTGTTCGTCTACAGCGGGGATGTGACGCTGGATGGCATGACCTTTTCAGGCAACAGTGCGATCGGCGGAGTCAAGGGTGCCGGGAGTAACGCGTATGGCGGTGGCGGTATGGGGCCTGGGACCATCACGAATTCTGGGGGGGGCGGATTTTTTGTGGTTGGCACGACCTCCAGCACTGGCGGTTATGGCGGTACCGGGGCTTACGGTGGTGGCGGCGGCGCCGGGGCAACTTATGACACCGGCTCGTTTAACGGCTCCGCCTCCAGCCCGGGTCTTTTTGGCGGCGGCGGCGGCGGCAGTGATACTAGCTCTATCTACGCTGGCAGCAGCGCCGGATTTGGCGGTGGTGGTGGAGGCATCAACGGCCGAGGTGGTTTCGGTGGCGGCGGTGGTAGTGGCGATGCCCAGGGGGCGATGGGCGGCTTTGGTGGGGGTGGTGGATCCGGGGCGCTAAGTGCCCAGGCATTTGGCGGTGGCAGGGGTGGCGGTAACACGGTAGATAGTGTTATTCAGGTTGCTGGCGGTGGCGGCGGTATGGGCGGGGCAGTGTTTGTGCGTGCCGGCTCATTGACGCTCAAGTCAACCGCATTTAGCAACAATACCGCGACGGCTGGCGGTGACATCGCTGGGGGCATGCGCCTCGGCAAGGGCTACGGCGGTGCCGTTTTCATTTGCACCGCTGATCTGGATACTGACAACACCTTGGGCGGTGCCAAGGGCAGTTGCTCGGCCAGCATCAACACAGGTGCCTCGTATGCCGTTACCTACACAGGCGGCAGTGCTATCGACGGTCAGCCGGACGTGTTCTGGTCTAACGGCGCGTCCATCGGTGACGGAACCGTGGTGCAAAAAAGCTTCACCATTCCAGCCAGCAACGGACCCAGCGTGAGCAGCAGCGTGCCTGCGAGCAGTCCGGTAGTCAACGCCACCAGCATGAGCTTTACGGTCACCTTCAGCGAGGCCGTTAGCGGCGTGGACGCAGGTGACTTCTCCTTGACCGCAACGGGCGGCGTATTGGGCAGCATCGGTACGCCCACCTCAGCCGACGGCGGTCTGACCTGGACCGTGCCCATTACCTCCATCAGCGGCTCCGGCACCATCCGCCTTGACCTCAACAGCAGCGGCACCGGTATTGCCACCACCGCAGCCAGCACCGCCATTGGTGGTGGCTACACCAGTGGCACGGTGCACAACGTAGACACCAACGCACCCAACGCCCCCAGCGTGACCGGCCCCACCAGCGGCAGCTACAAAGCAGGCCAGACCCTCTCGTTTGTTGCCACCTTCAACGAAGCCGTCACCGTGACCGGCACACCGCGCATTGCCGTCACCATTGGCAGCACCACCCGGTATGCCAACTACGCCAGCGGCAGTGGCACCACGGCGCTGACCTTCAGCTACCTGGTGGCAGCCCCGGATACTGATACCGATGGCATTGCCATCGCCAGCCCGATTGACCTTAACAGCGGCGGCACGATCAAAGACGCGGCCACCAACAACGCCACCCTGACCTACACCGCGCCCGCACTCACAGCCGTGTTGGTCGACACCACGGCTCCGGCAGCCGGGGCCACACCCATTACGGTGAATGACGCAGACACCAGCACCGGCTACACCGCGAACGACATCATCACCCTGAACTTCTCTGAGCCGATTGCTGCAACCAACCTGCTGACCAACCTGGCCGTCAGCGCTGGCCACAGTCTGGGAACGGGTGCCAGTATTTCGCCTACCAGTGGTTATGCCAGCAGCTACGCCATTACCCTGGGCACCAGTCCCACAGTGGTGACTGCTGACACCCTTACCCTGGCAGCGGCCAACGCGGTTGACGCGGCCGCCAATCAGGCTGCGGGCAGCCTCGTCTTTACCCTGCCCAACCTGGCCTTAACGGCACAAACGGTCACTTTTGCACCGGCAAGTCCGGTGAACTTTGGGGCGAGCCCCATCACCCTGAGTGCCAGTTCCACCAGCGGCCTGAGCAGCTTTACCTACAGCACCAGCAGCCTGAGCAGCATCTGCACGGTATCTGGCAGCACCCTAACTATTACTGGCCCGGGCACTTGTGTGATTACCGCCACCCAGGCCGGTAACGGCACCTATGCCGTGGGCACGGCAAACGCCAATGTTGTGATCAACCCGTCATCCAACGGAGCCTGTGGGGGTGCACTGGGCCAGGCATCTTCCGTCCTGCCCAGCACCAACCTGTGCACGACCGGCACCGCCAGCAATGTCACCGCTGCACTGGGTGGCTACAGCTGGAGTTGCGCGGGTGTTGGCAGTGGCGCGCCGGCGTCTTGTACCGCCCCGGGTGCCATCCCTCCGGGCAGCACGGGCACTGCAACTTTCGAGTTGCTCAGCGGCAGCGGTTGCGCCTTGCAAAGCATCAACCTCTTGGCCCCACCCGCAGGCGGGCCGGGCAACGGGGTCACCATGCCCTATGGTGTGGTGGACTTTGTTCTGGTGAGCTGCACTGCCGACCGCGCCACGGTGCGGATGACCTATTCCGGAGCGATTGAAGGCATGCAGTTCTGGAAATACATCAACGCCACCTGGAGACAGGTAAGCGATGTAATCATCTCTGGCAATACGGCCACCTTCACCATTGTGGACAACGGGCCGTATGACGCTGACAACCGGGTGGGTGTGATTGCCGACCCCGGCGGCCCGGGCGTGGGCCCCAATGCTGCGAGCATTCCAACGCTCTCCGAGTGGGCCATGATTGCCCTCTCGGGCTTGCTGGGCCTGTTTGGAATCAAGCGCCTGGCAAGACGCAGGAGCACTGGGGTTCTCTGATACGCTGCTTTGGTATGACATCTCCGCATTTGATAGCCGAAGTTCCACCACTTCAAAAGAATCTGATTTACGTCACCGGCCTGCCCCGGGCCGGTTCTACCCTGCTGTGCCAGCTTTTGGGGACGCACCCGGACGTGTACAGCCCCGGGCACAGCTCGCCCTTGTGTTCCGCTTTGGTGGGCATGAGG
>CAJBMJ010000453.1 GCA_903954045.1 uncultured beta proteobacterium
ATTTGAAGGGCTTCCTGCAACTGTTCCAGGGTTTCCACTTCGACTTCAATAAAGCTGGCGGACTGGGCGGTTTGCCTTGCACGCGCAAAGGCCGGGGTGATGCCGCCAGCAGCTGCGATGTGGTTTTCCTTGATAAGCACCGCGTCATATAAGCCAATGCGGTGGTTCACCCCGCCGCCCGTACGCACCGCATACTTCTGCGCCAGCCGCAAACCCGGAATGGTTTTGCGGGTGTCTACGATGACCGCCCGGTTGTTGGGCACGCTGGCGATGGCGTCGACAAATACTGCTGTTTTGCTGGCAACAGCGCTCATCAGCTGCAAAAAGTTCAAGGCGGTGCGTTCTGCCGTCAGCAAAGCCTGTGCCTTGCCCTCGATTTCCAGTACCACCTGGTCTACTTCACTGCGCTGCCCCTCCTGGACATGCCAAACCACTTTAGCGTCAGGATCCAGCGCAAGCACCGCCGCATTAGCCCAGGCCTGCCCACACATAACAACCGAATCACGGGCCAACACACGGGCACGCGCGCGTCGGAGCGGATCCACCAAAGCAGCTGTGAGGTCGCCTGCTCCCACATCTTCGGTCAGTGCACGAGCCACGTCAGCCTGGGCAAGGCCCCTGATGGAAGCAGTAGAAAAATCGAAATATGTCATAGGGGTGCAAGCATAGCTGCATTAGAAGCGGGCAGTAGCAACGTTAAAATGTGCAGCAACAAGGATCCGCCATGAACATTTTCCGCCGCCCCGACTACCGCTCTGACGCAACCCAGTTTATTGACCAGCTCAAAACCGAAAAACCGGCACTGGAGTCGGAACAACGCAAGGGCCGGGAGCTACTTTGGGACAAGAGCCTGGACCGCGCAGCCCTCAAATCCTACAAGGAAGCCAGTGTGCCCCAACGGCCCTACGTCTACCAAACCAACCATAAGCAAGACTGAAAAATGCCTCTAGCGCCCGTGCAGAATGCATGAGCAGCTACTGAATTCATAGCATTCATGACCCAGGACGCAGCCATCGCTGCCAAAAAGCAGGCTGCGCTCGGCTCCTCGCCGGAAGTGGTTGATCATGTTGCTGTGGCACGCCTGTACGGCGAACCCTTGTTCGCCATGCCGCAGGATCTGTACATCCCGCCCGATGCGCTGGAAGTCTTCCTGGAGGCCTTTGAAGGCCCGCTGGATTTGCTGCTTTACCTGATCCGCAAGCAGAACTTCAATATTCTGGACATCCCCATGCTCAGCGTCACCAAGCAGTACCTGGTGTACGTGGACCAAATCCGCAAGCGCAACCTGGAGCTGGCCGCCGAATACCTGCTCATGGCAGCCATGTTGATTGAAATCAAGTCGCGCATGCTGTTGCCGCCGAAAAAGGTGGCCGAGGGCGAGGATGCGGAAGATCCACGCGCCGAGCTGGTGCGCCGGTTGCTCGAATATGAGCAAATGAAGCTTGCTGCGGCCCGATTGAATGCCATCCCACAATTTGGACGTGATTTTCTGAAGGCCGAGGTCTATATAGAACAGGCCCTCCAGCCCCGTTTCCCGGACGTGCAGGTGGCAGATCTGGCTGAAGCCTGGCGCGACATGCTCAAACGCGCCAAACTGGTTCAACACCACAAAATCAGCCGTGAAGAACTCTCTGTGCGGGAGCATATGAGTCTGGTGCTCAAGCGACTGCACGGAAAGCAATTTGTGGGTTTTGAAGACCTGTTTGACCCCAGTTCCGGGGCCCCGGTGCTGGTGGTGACCTTTATTGCCTTGCTTGAACTGGCGAAAGAAACACTGATCGAGATCACCCAGGCCGAAGCCTTTGCCCCCATTTACGTGCGCCTTGCGTATTCACCCACCTGAAGGTCTTGCCGCCCTCCGGGGACAGCAAACGGCTCAGAGGAACCGGTCCAGTATTTTTTTGCTGTGTCCATCCAGCGCAAACTGGTCACGCACGAAATACTGAATTCCGTGGATATCTGCAATCAGCAAACTTCCGTCCTTGCCGATGCGCCGAATGTCTTCATCGCCCCGCAACACAAAGTCGGTCTCGCCCCGGTCGGTTAGCACAGTCCAGGTGCAGGGTGTGGAGAAGCTGGTGACCGCAGCAATTTTTTCAATCACCGGCAGAAATTCGCGGGAAATAAGCTTCTCACGGATCAGGGTCTGAGCGGGTTCAGCCAGACCGCTGAGTTGATCGATCCAGGCCACTTCGTTGCCGTTTTGATTCACCAGGGCAATACCGTCTTCTGGAGACTGAATGGGAAAAGCCCGCACCGGCACCACATCTTCAAAGCTTTCTCCGGCCTCATTGGTGAATATCAGCTTGCCGAAAGGATTGCGCTCCAGCGTAAAGGGTCTCATTGCGAGTCATCCATTTCCATATTGCGGGCCTGGGCCTGGTAGAGGTTGAAGTAAGCCCCCTCTTTGGCCATCAGGGCATCATGCGTTCCTTCCTCCACCACACGGCCCCGGTCGAGCACGACCAGGCGGTCAGCGCGATGCAAAGTGGACAGACGGTGGGCGATGGCAATGGTGGTTCTGCCCTGCACCAGATTCTCCAGCGCCTTCTGGATCTCTTTCTCGGTCTCCGAGTCCACAGAAGAAGTCGCCTCGTCCAGAATCAGGATACGAGGGTCAATCAGCAAGGCGCGGGCGATGGAAATGCGTTGACGCTCTCCGCCTGAAAGCCCCTGCCCCCGCTCGCCCACCATGGAGTCATAGCCCTGGGGAAGGCGCAAAATGAATTCATGCGCGTGCGCCGCACGGGCCGCCGCCATGATTTCCTGCCGTGTGGCATGCGGTTTTCCGTAAGCAATGTTTTCGGCAATGGTTCCGAAGAAAAGGAAAGGCTCCTGCAACACCAGCCCGATGTTTTGCCGGTAGTCTGAAATGGCGTAGGAGCGAATATCCACGCCGTCGACCAGAATCGCGCCCTCAGATACGTCGTAGAAGCGGCAAATCAGATTGACCAAGGTGCTTTTTCCGGACCCACTGTGTCCGACAAGACCAATCATTTCCCCGGGCGCAATACTGAGGTTGATGCCCCGGTTCACCTCGCGGTTGCCGTAGCGAAAGCCAACCTCACGTACCTCGATGCGCCCCTGTACCTTTTGCATGGGGACCGGGTTGGCTGGCTCGGGCACGCTGGAAACATGGTCCAGGATGTCAAAGATACGCTTGGCTGCAGAAGCCGACTTTTGGGTGTGCGACACGATGCGGCTCATGGAGTCGAGGCGCCCATAAAAGCGGCCGATATAGGCAATGGCCGCCAGTAACATGCCTACGGTAATTTCGCCATGGGCCACCTGCCAGATACCAAAACCCCACACCACCAGCAAGCCGATCTCCGTCAGCAAAGACACACTGGGCGAAAAAAGTGACCAGATTTTGTTGATGCGGTCGTTGACAATTAGATTGTGTTTATTGGCTTCCTTGAAGCGCTGGGCTTCACGCTGCTCCTGTGCAAAGGCCTTGACCACCCGTATGCCGGGTATGGTGTCAGCCAGCACGTTGGTTACTTCGCCCCACACCCTGTCAATCTTCTCGAAGCCAGTGCGCAGGCGAAAACGCACAAAGTGGATCATCCAGCCAATAAAGGGTAAGGGCACCAGGGTAATGAGCGCCAGGTAGGGGTTCATGGAGAAAAGTATCACGGCGGTCATCACGATCATGACCACATCGCTGGCGAAATCGGTCAGGTGCAATGAGAGATAAACAGCAATGCGGTCGCTCTCACTGCCCACCCGCGAAAGAAGGTCGCCGGTGCGTTTGCCGCCAAAGTACTCCAGTGACAAGCGCAGGAGGTGGTCGTAGGTGGTTGTTCGCATGTCAGCGGCTATGCGTTCGGACACCAGCGCCAGAATATAGGTTTTGGCCCAGCTCAGGACCCACGCCAACAGGGCAGCACCCAACAGGCCGGAGAGATACCAGGCGATGGTGCTGACCTCGATGTGTTTTCCGTTCTGAAACGGAATAAGAACCTCGTCCACCAGAGGAATTGTCAGATAGGGTGGAACCTGACTCGCGGCCGTGCCCAGCAGCAGCAGAACAAAACCCAAGAGAAGTTGTCCCCTGTAAGGTTTGGCAAAACGCCAAAGGCGAAATAGTGTCCAGGTGGAAGGCGGTGTATGGACCACTTTGGTACAGATCGGACATTCTTCCTGATCCGGCTCCAAAGGCGCCTTGCAACTGGGACAAAAATCCTGCAAAGCCTGTGCCAAAGGGCGGCCCCAGACCGTGCTTTCCAGCTGCGCCTGAAACTGATCTACCAGGCGGATGGCCTGCAGGTTTTGGCCCAGGGTAAAGCGCCAGGTGGCCAACAGGCCCTTGTCATCGACCAGGTTGAGGTGCCCCACGCCAGCATGGTCATGGTGCTGCAATGCCATGCCCGAGGAAATATCCCAGGCCTGCCAGTTCTGCTGCTGATTTCCGCTCGCAGGACTGCTGAGAATGCGCTGGGAAGTCACAACCACCAGGGAGCGGACAAAATGCAATTGAATGTCGAGGTCAACCTCCAGTGCAGCCAACACGTTCTCTTTCGAACGGAGTTGTTTTTGAACTGCGTCCTGCCAAGCGGGAATGAGCTCGTTGGAAGGTGAGCGCGCGACGGTTACTTCTGGGGTCATTGACAACAACGGTTAGATTTTGCCTCTAGGCAGAAAACGTAAAAACTTGACGATACTACCTTTGGAATCCGCCCCCAGGGCACCAGGCCCTGCAGGTAAGCGAGAATACATAACGCGGACAGCCCCAAGTCGGTGGACTGCCCCATCCACACAGAGCCATGACGAACAAGAAAAATATTGAAATTCTTCGGGTAACACACCTGCGTGGCCCCAATATCTGGACCTACCGCCCGGTGATCGAGGCCTGGGTAGATATTGGCGAGCTGGAAGACCATCCATCGAATACGCTTCCAGGTTTTTACGAACGGCTGGTAGCCTACCTTCCCGGACTGGTCGAGCATCACTGTAGCCCCGGTGTGCGGGGTGGATTTTTGCAACGTGTGCAAGAAGGCACATGGGCAGCCCACATTCTGGAACACGTCACACTTGAATTGCAGAACCAGGCGGGCATGCGTACCGGTTTTGGCAAGGCCCGCCAGACTTCCAAACGCGGCGTCTACAAAATTGCCTTTCGCACCCGCCAGGAAGATGTGGGACGTGCCGCACTTGTGGTGGGCAGAGACCTCGTCATGGCAGCCATCAACGACACGCCCTACGACCTCGATGCTGCGATTGCCACGCTGCGAGATCAGGTGGACTCCCTGTGCCTGGGCCCGAGCACGGCGCACATTGTGGATGCAGCCACTGACAGGCGCATCCCCCATATACGCCTGACGGAAGGCAACCTGGTTCAGCTGGGATACGGACGGGCACAGCGCCGCATCTGGACCGCAGAAACAGACCAGACCAGCGCCATCGCAGAGGAAATCGCCAGCGACAAGGATTTGACGAAATCTCTGCTGAAAGCATGCGGGGTGCCCGTGCCCGAGGGTGAACTGGTGCGTAGCGCAGAAAAAGCCTGGGAGGCCGCCCAGGACATCGGAGTTCCGGTCGTTATCAAACCGTATGACGGCAACCACGGTCGTGGAGTTTCTCTGGACTTGCGCACCCAAAATGACGTAGAGGCGGCTTACCAGTTGGCCTACCGCAAGGGGGATGGCAGCGCGGTCATTGTGGAGAAATACATTCCCGGCAACGAACATCGCCTGCTGGTGGTTGGCAAGCACATGGTGGCTGCGGCTGGTGGCGAGTCTCTGTGGATTGTGGGGGACGGCCAATCCACCATCGACCAGTTGGCCAATGCGCAGATCAACACCGATCCGCGACGCGGAACCACCGAAGACGCTCCATTGAATGTCATTGTCCCCAGCGAAGCCGCTGAAGTCATCTTGGAGCTCGAGCGTGTGGGGCTGACGCCCACCAGCGTGCCGGATTCGGGACAAAAGGTTCTGATCCAACGCAACGGCAATGTGTCCATCGACGTGACAGACATAGTGCATCCCACCGTTGCCGCTGCGGCGGCTTTGGCAGCGCGCGTGGTCGGACTGGACATTGCAGGTGTGGATATGGTGCTGGAAGACATTTCCCGCCCGTTGCAAAGCCAGCGTGGTGCGGTTATTGAGGTCAACGCCAGCCCGGGGCTTTTGGCCCATATCAAACCGGCCCAGGGCCAGGGCCGCCCCGTGGGCAAGGCCATCATCGAACACCTGTTTCAAAGCGACAAGGACGGTCGCATCCCGGTCGTTGGCATCACCGGAAGCCAGAATACCGGGCGCATTGCGCGTTTGGTCGCCTGGTTGGTGCATATCAGCGGCAAGCAAGTCGGCCTGGCCTGCAGCGAAGGACTCTACCTGGATGGCCGACAGGTGGTGGCAGCAGATTGCGCCCATTGGGAAGCCGGGCAGCGCCTGCTGATCAACCGTTCCGTTCAGGCCGCAGTTTTTGAGAACCCCGGTCGGACTATTCTGGCCGAAGGTCTGGCCTACGACAAATGCTCCGTAGGTGTCGTGACCGACGCCAACTGG
>CAJBMJ010000454.1 GCA_903954045.1 uncultured beta proteobacterium
ATAAGTGATCAGGATTCGCTGCTGTTCGCCGATGGCTACGATGGCGCCATCCTTGGCGTAGCCGAATTCAATGGCGCAGCATCAGTGGTGTATGTCACCGCAAAAATCGTTTAGATCCTGTGCGACCGTGATGGAATGACGCGCGCCGATGCCAAAGAATTCGTTTCCTATAACGTCGCTGGATCTTTCATGGGCGAATCTTCACCAATCTTCTTGCAAAAAATCAGGCCGGGTCGGCAGCGCGGCTCGAACTTTTAGGGTGTACGTCACGCCCCAACGCAAAAAGCCCGGGGGTGTTCCCAGGCCTTTGATTGACGATATTCTCTGAGGTAATCAGAGGCGACGTGACCGTTGATTGATCAACTCCCGATCTGACGCATCGCAAATCTTTTCAAGTTCGAGTTTTTGGTGAAAAGCTGCTGCCGCCGCACGTATACGATCAGCAATATCCACGAAATTGCGTCGCCGTGCTTTTTTCTCAGCCTTCAGGCAATGATAAGCATCCAGTGGTTCAGGCCCAGATCCTGGCATCAACCACTCCAGCACACCGGGTTTGCGTAATCCCATACCTGCAGCCAGCGTTAAAGCGTTCTCTTTACGGTCAATGCTGAGCGTGCCAATATCCGTATATGGGCGCAGGACAGGAATGCAATCGTGGCCACCACTCCAGATGGCAAACATTAACGGATTCCAACCGAAGTCGCCTATAAGATTTAGATCTTCAAATTGCATTAAATGGGAAACGCAATCGGTGTGATTGGAAGCAATTGCCGACAAAAAAGCAGTGTTGCCGAACTCGTCGGTCGTGCGGCGATTTGTAATAGGAGCGAGCAGCTTTACACAGTCCAGATGTCCACCTTTAGAAGCCAGAATCAATGCAGTGCGCCGATTCGTGTTTTGGTGGTCTGGATTGGACAATGGAATCAGTAGCTCGACCAGCCGGGTATATCCACGGGTCGCGGCCAGTGTTAAAGCGGTATGTGAGCCCGATTGTTTTGAACTCACACGTTCAGTCATTCCATCGCCCATCAGGGCAGCGACACACTGCGCTTGTCCGGCATTGGCTGCCACCATCAGGGCATCCATGCCCATGTCATTTACCCAGCGAAGGCCACAGGGTTTGATCAATACGTTCACGCAATCCACGTGACCGCTGGCGGCCGCCAACATCAGGGGCGTATTTCCGCGCGCATCGCGGGCTTTGGGGTTGGCTGGCGGGTTCGCGGCCAGCAAGTTGAGGATCGACTGCCTATCGCCGACGCGGGCCGCTTCAAGCAGCGCGTCAGGGGCAGAGGTGTATGTCGTTACGGCGATCATGGCTGTACTCCTGTAATTAAAAAGTTCTCAAATTAGTGCAATAAAAGCAAGGCTCTGCTTAAATGTCAGAGCCTTGCATGTCAAAGGTGAAGCGTCTTCAAACGCCATCAAACGGTGATACTTCTGCCTGGTCCACGTCATCGTCGTGGAACTTCAATCCAACGAAGCGTTTGCGTTGCCCATGGACGCGAAGCTGCTGATCGGCTCCAAGCTCCAGCAGAGCACGCAGGCCGGACCAGAAATTCACACTCGACAGCGGGTGGTAGCGATTACGTGAACACCAGCTGACGTAGCGTTCAAATACATCGTCCTTGTCCTTGCGGTGGCCGTTTTCGGTCGACACTTGCACACCCTCGTGCTCGATCCAGGCGGCAACCGTGTCTGAAGCGAGAACCGCCTGATGTTTGGCATCGTGAATGGCGGCGGGCGCTGCCGGCAACTTGCCACGCACGATCAGACGCTGTAACCCCAGCAAACACCAGTCCAGAAGCAATTGCATCTCCTGGTCGATGATCTTGCGGTCGAGTCCGACGATCACCTGGTCTTCGGGAACCTGGTGCGTGAATGGCACGACCACCAGACGACGCCAAAAACCCGATGAGTTGTCACGGCTCTTTTGGTCGTTATTGGTGCAGATGATCCATTTGGCAGTTGGGCGATAGCTCACCTGCGTCAAATACTTGCGGTCAATGGAAACCTGCTCCCCACTGATCAGGCACTTGAGCATTTGTTCATCAAAGCCCACCTTAGGCACCTCGTCCACCACAACCAGCGATGCTCCCAGCAGCGGCATGAGGTTAAAGCCTGACAATTGGTTCAAACGCATCGCTGCGGCGCGCTCATGCAGAGAGGACATCAGCTTGACCAGCACTGACTTGCCATTGCGACCGCCACCCTTGAGCAGGGTGGCCACCTGCAAGCCGGTTGAAGGCGACAAGGTATCCCCCATCAATTCCTGCAGATAGGCACACACGTCAGCGTCTGGCACCGAAGATGCCAGATAAGTAGCCAGCAGCGATGTGGCTGGCATAGGGGAAGGCGCGTAGGTTGCACCCGTTCCGCTCAGGCTGATATTCAGGGTGAATGTCATGCCGAAGGACTGGTCCGGTATGTGACGCACGATAATGCCGCTTGGCAGAACTTCCAAGTAGGCGTTCTTGATTGGAATGATGGTGCGCGAGGTGTTGCGCTTTGGCATTTCAGGCACCATAAGCGAGGCGGTCTTTACGCAAGAAGCGGCGGCCTGTGGATTTGCCCGCTCCGGAAAGAACGCATCAAGCCACTTCAAGGCGTGACTGATGCAACGATCGTCGTCGATCAGTTCGAAGCAGCTGCCATTCCACTGGTGCAGCACCTTGTCACGCACGGCAAACTTTCCGTTCTTGGACAGGTAGTCGGCATAGGTCATCTCAGCAGTGCGCTCGCCGCCTTTTTTCTTACGCCCTTTGCCAGGTGAGATGGCCGTCATCATGGTGGCTGCCAATGCTTGTGTCGATGGTGCCGATGGCAATGGGGTATGCCAGGTTGAACCGGACAAGGATATCCCCTGATACGCTGGCATCGACGGGGTGGACTGCTTGCTTACACAGCGCGTGCCGGTGCTATACATGCCAGCGTTAGCGGCGCGGAAATTCGGATTGCTTACCGTGTAGTGAATCTTGTTGGGGGTGAATGACAAATTTTTCATATAGGCTCCTAGTTAAGTACGGATCTGTGTTCTGAAAATGCGGTGCTGGTGGTGCAAAAGAAAATGCATGGCGTGTTCATAGGCGTGTGGCCGTGTGGGGTGCACTCGTGCTGGAGAGGCAGGATTCGTCGATTTCAAGGGCCTCGCGCTGGGACATCAAACTGGCGTCCTGTAAGCGTTTGCGGATGGCTAGGAACACAATGGCTGCGCGACATGCCTGGCGATGCTCTTGATCCGTGCTGCCTACCGCCTGCCAAAAGTAGTGCTGGGCCTGCGTGGTGTTGGCATCGACCTTCAGTTCGTTCTTATAAGCACGAAAAAGGTCAAAGCGCAGAGCTTTTTCGATCGCATTGCGATGGACGTGGCTGGTGGTAGGCTTGGATGTGATTGCATCCATATCTTTGCAGCTCAGGGTGGCCAGCAGGCACTCACGCAAAGATGCGTAGGGCGGGCGTGTTTTGGGTAGGGACTCAAAGCGTTCGATGCGCGCAACAACCTCGTGGTGATCCGCCTGAGCGCTCTGCTCATCCTGTTCGATGCTGCAATGGCAATAGTCGAGTGACATGGTGATTGGCCTTTAGAAATAAAAAATGGAAAATTTGAGAAAACGCATCCCCTGCAAAGCCTTTGGGCGGCGTTGCTGTGGTCAACCGGCACCCGCGGTGCCAGTAGATTTATGGGGATGTGGTAACGGCGTGGATGCTTGGGCGGTTAAAGGCACGCATCCGCGCCGGTGGTCAGTCGGTGCGCCCCTGGCGGATCGCACGGTTCATTTGGGCGATGAGTTTGTCCAGATCCTCTGATTCACCGACCAGCTCCTTGGGGGTCGGAGAGGCATTGAGCCAGCGCTCAGCGTGGTCCGGGTTCTCGCGAATCCAGTGCATGAGTTCCTTATGGACATCCGTGTGCGACTGCATCCAGCCGACACCCAGGTTCTCTTCGTTGCCGGTCATTAAATAGAACCAGAACTCGACCTGGTCGCGGTTGATGATGCACATCTCCCAGTAGTTATCGACGGGCACGTCGTTTGCATCAACGACGGTCTTGTCGCTGCGCAAGATGTAGGCTGGATCGCTTTCATCCTGGCAGACGCCACAAATGGATCCCCACTTGAACTGGACGTCATATTCGCGGTCCACGTCGTCATACATCCAGCTGTTCCAGTCGCAGGGGTCATAGTCATACCCAACTTCCGTTGCGGGCGCTTCGTCCAGATCATCGTCAAGCTGATAGGGCTCGCAAAGATCTGATTGCACCGTGAAGTTGGCGTAACCCCAATTGATGCCAGAAGCACTGACAAAGCGGGCTGCGCCAAACAGGGGTTGGTTGCCCTGAAAGCGCGGAAGAGTGCCGTCGTAACCGGGGATG
>CAJBMJ010000455.1 GCA_903954045.1 uncultured beta proteobacterium
CACTCACAACGAAGGTGATAACAACATGGACAACTCAAGCTATAAATCCTGGACGATAGCGGCACTTGTGTTGCTGTCACATGCGTCGTTTGCAGAGCAACCCAAGCGCGATCTGACCGTCGAGCTGCGGCAGATAGAAGAGGGGCGTGAAGACGGTGTGAGTTACCGTGCCGGGCCGTCCAAGGCCGCACCGCTGTTGGTCGCGCAGAAAATTCAGGTCCGCAATGGCGAAAAAGGCCTGATGCGCATGAATCTATCGGTACCTATGCAATGGGTGCAATCGGTGCAGGCTCCCATGCCTCAGCAGTCTGCGTCAGGCACCCATGGCGCAGGGGTAAGTCAGTCAATGACATGGTTTGATGTGGGGCAGACCCTGTCCGTGCAACCCCGTTGGCCCGGCAGCAACAAAGATGCCGTGCTGGAATTGGAAATTGAACAGTCCAGCATGCAAGCTGGCATCCAGTCAGATCTTCCTGCACAAAGCCGCAGCCGTTTCTCCACCACAGTGACAGCTCCTTTGGCTCAGTGGGTGACGGTGGCCGCCTCGGGCGGCGGATCGTCAAAGCAGGGAAGTTACAGCAGTCAATCCAACAAGGATGTACGGCGCTTGCTTCAAATCAGGGTGCTTGTGCCCTGATCGGTGTGCGCTGGACGCGCTCTCAATTCAGTAGCAATCTGTTGTTGCTGTTGGTGTTGCCGGAGAGTTTGAAAGTGGCGACCACATGCTCAAGGCGTTGGGCTTGTTCACGCAGGCTCTCCGCCGCCGCCGCAGATTGCTCCACCAAGGCTGCATTCTGCTGGGTCATCTGGTCTAACTGGGCTACTGCGGTATTGACCTCGCCGATACCCTTGCTTTGCTCAGTTGCAGCAGAGGAAATTTGGCCAATGATGTCAGAGACCCGTTGAACCGAGCTGACGATTTCGGTCATGGTTTCTCCGGCGTGGGCCACCAGACGGGACCCCGAGTCCACTTTTTCTACCGAGATACCAATCAGTGTCTTGATTTCCTTGGCGGCCTCGGCCGACCTTCCGGCCAGGCTGCGCACCTCGCTGGCAACTACAGCGAAACCGCGGCCCTGTTCTCCGGCGCGCGCTGCCTCTACGGCAGCATTGAGCGCCAGAATATTGGTCTGAAAAGCAATGCCATCAATCACGCCAATGATGTCTGAAATTTTGCGCGCGCTGGTGTTGATCTCCTCCATCGTCGCAACGACTTGCGAGACCACGGCACCACCACGTGCTGCCACTTCAGCGGCGCTGGAAGCCAGTAAATTGGCCTGACGCGCCGAGTCCGCAGATTGAGCAACCGTACCTGTCAGTTGCTCGGTCGAGGCAGAAGCACTCTGCAAATTGTTGGCCGTTTGCTCGGTTCGCACGCTCAGGTCCTGGTTGCCCGTGGCAATCTCAGAACTCGACAAATGAATGGATTCGGAAGAGTCCCGCACCGTAGTGATGGACCGGTTGAGCTGTGCAGTCATGCTCTCCAGAGCATGCATCAGGTCACCCACCTCGTCAGTGCGTTGGGTAGACGCATCTACCGTGAGGTTGCCCTGCGCCACTTCGTTGGCCACCGCGATAGCGTGCGCCAGTTCAGCCATGATTTTGCGCAGCATCAGCCATGACAACCAGACTGCAATGCCACCCGCCAGAAGTGCCAGCGCAGTCAGTGCCCAGCTGATCTTGCGTCCCTTGGATTGTGATTCTTCGATGGTCTGATTGGATTTGTTCTCGATATGGGTCGTAGCCGATGCCGAGGTCTTGACCAAATCCTTGAAGGTGGCATCAGCCCTTTGCATGGCTGCTATGCCGGTATTGACGTCAATAGACGAGAACTTGATGGCTGCGTCTGCCTGTTTGGCGTAATTGTCCAAAGAAGCCATCATGGTTGCGCCGGTTTTCTGCAACTCCTCGTCCGCCGTACCTCCCGCCGTGAGCGTTTCAACGACACGCTTTACACCACCTAGTTGCTTGCCAAACTCCGCGCGCAGGGATTTGACTTTGTCGTCATCCAGCGAGCCCACAATGGCCACGGTGCGGTAAACCCCTGCGTGAACCTCTGCCAACTGCTGGTTGGCATTGGCCATGGTCTTGAAGTCCTCCAAGCTGTTTCTGGATGAACTCAACCCAGCTTCCGCTTGCTGGTTTATCAAATAGGTATTGATTTGCCCTGCTAACAGAACCACCGCAGCGGTAAGCAGCGGGGCTGCCAGCAATTTCATTCCAAGTTTCATGGGTTCTCCTGCGCGCGCGAGTGACTAGCCATGCCCGGCAGGCAGGCTTTCATCTGGCACCCAAATACATATCAGCCGGGTTATTTGTAAACGCCAGCACAAACAGCCATGTCATCAAGCTTTTCGCAGTACATCGACTTGGGCTCAATTTTTTTGGTGGTGGGGTTGGTGAATTTGTAGTCTTGCCAGAAAGAGCCTTTGCTCTTGGCGAGTTCAACCCGCTCCTTGACGTAGGGCTTGCCGTCAATGTCGAGCATGTCCATCAGGTTTTCGCCTACCAGTTTGGCATTGGCACCGTGCGCGCGCACTGTACCGTCCAGACCATACACCACCAAATACAGGTCACGGTCCACCCACTTGGCATCTTTGGCAGTGACTTCCGCGTACACCTTGTCTTTGCCAGCCTTGATGGCGACCACCCCTTTCTTGACCATGGCGGTAGCTTCCGCTGTAGTGGCTTTGCTTTGTGCCAAGACAGTGAAAGGCAGGGTTGCGGCCAGTGCCAGGGTACAGACAGAAATCAGTTGTTTCATGGTGGCTCCAAATGGGTTTGACGTCTATTAGGGTTATAGCGCATCTAATTTGTGAGAACGGCAATCCGGGTTGAGGTTTTCCCGGTGCTCTTCACATTCTTTTGCGATAGCTCAAGTCGATTGCATTCCAGCCAATTCCGATGCAATGAGTTCGCGTTTCTCCAACGAAATGTCTTCTACTTGTGCAGCCAATCTATTCAGTGCTTCAACACCCTCTAGCTTGAGAAGCGCAACGGCCTGTCCTGCATCCTTGGGCGAGTCGAAACCCAGGCTTTGAATCAGGATTGCGCCCTGCGAGTCCACCAGCTTGAAGTAAAACTTGCCATCGGGTTCGCGGTATTGCTTAAAGGATGCCACTGCCGACTTGGATTGCTTTGCTGATTTTTCCTGTGGCATCTGCCCCAGACTGCGCAGGCCAACGGCCTGTCGAAGGCGCGACATAAACGGAGTAGCGATGCGTCTTGCTTTTTCAGCTCCGGCAAGCAGTGCGTCTTCAATGCGCGAGGGCTTGTCCATCAGGGACTGGTAACTCGCACGCATGGGTGCGATTTCCTGGTCAATCCTCTCGAGCAGCATGTGCTTGGCATCGGCCCATGCAATGCCTTGTGCATAGGCTTGGCGCAGTGCTTGGGTTTCAGCTTCTGTGGCGAAGGCCTGATAGATCTGGAAGAGAGCAGACCCTTCCGTGTCTTTGGGCTCACCCGGCGCGCGCGAATCCGTCACGATGCCGGAAATCAGCTTCTTGAGTTGTTCACGAGGCGCAAACAGGGGAATAGTGTTGTCGTAACTCTTGCTCATCTTGCGGCCATCGAGTCCGGGCAAAGTGGCCACTGCTTCCTCTATCACAGCCTGTGGGGGTACGAAATGCTCGCCGTAGCGGTGATTGAAACTGCTGGCCATATCGCGGGCCATCTCAATGTGCTGAATCTGGTCTCGGCCCACGGGTACCTTGTGGGCATTGAACATCAGTATGTCTGCCCCCATCAGTACCGGGTACATAAAGAGCCCGGCAGTGACATCAGCATCCGGGTCTAGCCCGGCGGCTGCATTTTTGTCGACCGAAGCCTTGTAAGCATGGGCACGATTGAGAATTCCTTTGCCGGTCACACAAGTCAGAAACCAGGTCAACTCAGGAATTTCAGGGACATCCGATTGCCTGTAAAAAGTGACATGTTCCGGGTTCAGTCCGGCGGCCAGCCAACTGGCCGCAATTTCCAGGGTGGAGCGCTGGATGCGTGCCGGATCGTCGACCTTGATCAACGCGTGGTAGTCGGCCAGAAAATAAAAACTCTCCACACCGGGTGTCAGACTGGCACGCACAGCAGGCCGAATAGACCCCACGTAATTGCCAAGATGAGGTGTACCGGAGGTAGTGATACCAGTGAGAAAGCGAACAGGACTCATACGAAAGATACGCTGGTAAAAAGTGACAACTCAGTGCAGCAAAGCCGTCAGGGGCCAAAGCAACACATCCAATACATCCAGGGTCAGGCCCATCAGGGGGCGCATCCAGACTACGTCGGCAATACCAGCAAATAACAGCCCCATGACAATGAAAAATCCCCAACGCTCAATTCCGGCCAGCCACATGGCCTGGCGCATGGGCAGCAAGCCCACCAGAATCCGTCCGCCGTCCAGAGGCGGTATGGGTATGAGATTCAGAACAAACAAGCCCACATTAATTCCGATGCCCGCTTTGCACATGCCCAGCAGAAACGCTTCAGAAACCTGACTCAAAGCCAGTAGATGCAGTGCAATGCCCCACAACAGCGCTTGCACGAAGTTGGAAGCTGGCCCGGCCAAGGCCACCCAGATCATGTCGCGCTTGGGATTGCGCAACTGATCGAAGCGTACGGGAACGGGTTTGGCGTAGCCAAATACAAAGGCACCTGAGGTAGCAAAGAACAACAGAAGCGGCATGAGGATGGTTCCCACAGGATCGATATGTCGCGTCGGATTGAGCGTTACCCGGCCCAGCATCCACGCCGTGTTGTCTCCGAAATAGCGTGCTGCGTAGGCATGCGAGGCTTCGTGGACCGTGATGGCAAAAACCACCGGCAAGGCGTAAATGGCGATAGTCTGGATAAGGATGGCAATGTCCACGGTGGGAAGTACTCTGCGTCAATGGGTTGGGCTTACATGCCCAGTCGTGCGGTATCGCCGCGGCCTTGCCGAATAATTTCGGGCTCGGCGCTTGTGAGGTCAATGACTGTGGTGGGCTCCTGAGAGCAAGCCCCGGCATCGATCACGGCGGCAATCTGGTGTTCGAAACGTTGGCGAATCTCCTGTGCATCGTTGAGCGGATCTGTCTCTCCAGATGCTATCAATGTAGTAGCTAGTAACGCAGATCCGTGAAGGGCTAGAAGCTCCTGGAGCACTTTATGGTCCGGGACACGCAGACCAATGGTCTTGCGTGACGGGTGGCTGACCCGGCGTGGCACTTCTTTGCTGGCCTCCAGAATAAAGGTGTAGGGACCAGGGGTCGCCAGCTTCAGAAGCCTGTATTGACGGTTGTCGACCTTGGCGTAGCTCGCCAACTCGCTCAAATCCCGACACAGCAAGGTGAGATGGTGTTTGTCATCCACACCACGGATGCGCCTCAGTTTGTCCACTGCGGCTTTGTCATCGAGATGACAGACCAGGGCGTAGCTGGAATCGGTGGGTACCGCAAGAACGTCCCCTTTTTCAAGGAGCGCAATGGCCTGCTTGAGCAGGCGCGCCTGGGGATTGTCCGGGTGAACTTCGAAATGCTGGGCCATGCTATTGGATGCGACCGGCCAGTGCTTCCCACACCGGAGTCAGCTGTCCAGGTAAAAGCGGCAAGGAGCCAAGTTCGGTGTGACTTTCACCCGGGCTGTGGAAATCACTGCCGCGTGACGCAGCCAAACCAAACTCCTTGGCTGTTTCGGCATACACGAGATATTCCGCAGCTGAATGGCTGCCAGTCACCACTTCCACACCTTGACCACCATGGTTTTTAAACTCGTTAAAGAGGGCGAACTCTTCATTGGGTGTGAACTTGTAGCGTGCCGGGTGCGCAATAACGGCCATTCCACCCGCTTCCGTAATCCAGGTGACTGCGTCCTTGAGTGTGGCCCAGCGGTGCGGTACAAAACCCGGCTTGCCTTCCGTCAAGAACTTGCGGAACACCTCATTGGTTTCCTTGCAAACGCCACTCTCCACCAAAAAACGTGCGAAGTGCGTGCGAGAGATCAATTCCGGATTGCCGACAAATTTCAAGGCACCTTCATAGGCTCCAGAGATACCGACCTGGGCCAGTCCATCGGACATCTCCATGGCCCGCTCTTTGCGCCCACCCCGGGTGCGTCGAAGCCCTTCATGCAACTGGTTGTTATCGGCATCAAAGCCCAAACCCACGATATGCACCGTCTGGCCAATAAACGTAACCGATATCTCTACACCGGTGAGAAACTTCAGGCCGTGCGCCTTGGCTGCCAGGGCAGCGCGTTGAACTCCGCCGATTTCGTCATGGTCAGTCAGCGCCCAGAGCTCTACGCCGTTGGCGCTGGCACGCGCTGCAAGTTCTTCCGGTGTGAGTGTGCCGTCCGAGACAACGGAGTGGCAGTGCAGATCGGCGTTAAGAATGGTAGTCACCCGCGCATTTTAGGCGCTGCGCTGCAGCATTCCCTCTGCGCTCAAAAATCCGCAGGGCAACTAAAGGTCATCGGGGTTCCAGTGCCGGGGTGTTTGAACGCAAGTTCCTGGGCGTGCAACAGCAGCCTGCTAGATTGTGAGGCAATGGCCTGGGGTGCATAAAGTGCATCACCCAGAATCGGGTGTCCCATGGCATGCATATGCACTCTGAGCTGGTGGGTCCGGCCGGTCAGGGGTTCCATTTCCACCCGGCTGGTATTGCTTTGTGCATCCCGGCCAATGCAGTGCACTAGCGTCTGGCTTGGTTTTCCCGCTGCCCAATCGATCTGGCGCAAGGGGCGTTTGGACCAGTCTGCGCCAATCGGAAGGTCTATGGTGAGGCCGACTTCACCCGTGTCGGGGAACTGACCGCTGACCACAGCCAGGTAGCGCTTGCGCACCTGCCCCAAAGCGAAAGCGCTCCCCAATTCGCGCTGGACCTTTGCCCCTCGGGCCATCAAGAGAAGCCCTGAGGTGGACATATCGAGCCTGTGCACCACCAGTGCGTCGGCAAACTCGTTCTGGACGCGCCTGCTCAGACAGTCCTGTTTGTCGTCGCCACGGCCAGGTACCGACAAAAGCCCCGAGGGTTTATTGGCCACAATGAGCGACGCATCAGAAAACAGAATCTCAATCTGCACCGCCACCCTTGATGAGTCTTTGCACGGTCTCGCACAATTCATTGACGTCGTTGGGTTTGTAGACCAGCGCGTTTGCTCCAGCTTCGATAGCGCTTTTCTCAATCTCCGGGGTTACATAGCCTGAAGCCAGCGCCACCGGCAGGTCGGGCCTAAGGGCTTTGACCGCGCGCAGCAAATCGACGCCGCTGTACCCGGGCATGTTGTAGTCGGTTACCAGTAAATCGACCGCAAGCGGGTTTTCGGCCAGTTTCGCTTGCGCCAGCAGCGGGTCAGTAAAGGTGCTTACCTTGAAGCCTTTGCGCCCCAGCACGCGCGCTACCAGAAAAACGAGGGCCTGGTCGTCATCGACATACATCACATGCTTGCCCTGTCCCTGAATTTCCTTGGCTGGCGGCGCCTCCGGTAACGGGTTGCTGACTCTTTGCCCCGTTTCAGGAAAATACAGGGTGAACTTGCTGCCTTTGCCGGGTTGGCTCTGCACATCAATGCCGCCCTGATGGGTTTGCATGATGCCGTGCACCACTGACAAGCCCAGTCCGGTGCCTTGCCCCACTTGCCGGGTCGTAAAAAAGGGCTCGAATATGCGCTCCATGGTGGCCTGCGACATTCCGTTTCCCGTATCCTGAACCGACAGAGTGACATAGGGTCCATCCGCAAGACCCAGCCGGCCACTCAAGGGCTGTGTCAGCACAGTTTGCCCCAGTTCTATGGAGACCAGGCCTTTCTCAGATCCCATGGCCAAAATGGCGTTGGTGCACAAGTTAAGCAGGGCCTGCTCCACCTGGGTTGCATCTGCCATAACCGCTGCATTCGACTGCAGAGGCACCTGCACTCGGAGCTCGACTGCCGGTGGAAGTGTCACTTTCACTAGGCGAACCGTTTCCTGAATCACCTCGTTGAGCTGAATCGGAATGCGCTTGGGCTGCTCGTTGCGACTGAAGGTCAGGATCTGGCGCACCAGGTCGCGGGCGCGCCGTCCGGCCTTGTCAATTTCCTGCAGGCTTGTCAAGGCAACGGAATCCTCTGGCGTGTCCTGTTTGGCCAGGTCCACATTGCCCAGAATCGCACTCAAAATGTTATTGAAGTCATGCGCTATGCCACCGGCCATGGTGCCCATAGCCTGCATTTTTTGCGATTCGCGCAATTGGGTTTCAAGTGCAATGCGCTGGGATTCGGATTGCTTCTTGGCAGTCAGATCGCGCGCAAAAACAGTGGTGACCGCTCCATGTGAGCCATGTTGTACCCGACGTTCCACCGAAACGCTGATTTCTACAAACACCTCATTGCCAAGCAGAGTGGTTGCCTTGTATTCCCCCAGAATCGCTTGGGCAGGAAGTTTTTCTTCTGACAGGGCACGCTCCACATCAGGGAAGAAGCGACCCAGTCGGCTACCCAGTGCCTGCTCTGCGGTACAGGCCAGCAGTGCAGTTGCCGCTGGGTTAACCACCGTAATGCAGTGGGTCTCGTCAATGCAAACAATGGCATCGAGCGAAGAGTTGATGATCGCGGCCATGCGGTTCTCACTGACCAGCAGGTCTTCATTGCGCTGGCGCAATACCGCGGCGCTTTCCTGCAGGGCCTGCCGCTGCGCAAGCAAAGGCCCCTGATCGATGATGGCGCAAATAAAGTGGGCCAGTTCATCCTGCGGGTTTTCAATGCGGGCAATATGCAGGTCGCCGGTAAAGGCCCCCTCTTGTCCAGACAGGAAAACCACTTCGCTGACTTCACTGGTTCCAGCCGTTTTGGCAGTCAAAAACGAAACTGCCACTTCGTCAACGTGATCGGTGCTGACAAAAGGCAGCAGAAAATTCAGGGGCGGATCGATCTCCCGGGGCTGAAAGAGGCGCAGTGCCATGGCATTGCTGGCCATGACCAGGCCTTCTTCATCTACCACCATCAGTGCCAGCGGGACGTTGGAGAACAGGGTGGCAAAGCGCTCGGATGCGCCTTCGGCTTCCTGCTGGCTATAGCGCAGGGCCCTGTTCTGTATTTCCAGCTCTGCCTGAATTTTGCGCAGATCTTCGATCATCTGCGCTGGCGCGTAACCGTCGAGGATCACTCCCTGGGAACCTTCCATGCCCACCAGAGCAGGGCGCTGTATGCGCAGGCGCTTTTTATGTTTGATCGGCCCGGCCATGGTGTGCAGTGTGTTCAGTTGCGAACGACGCTATTGCCTGGTTCGAAATCTGCAACTCTCAAAGGACTGTGGCTTGTAATGAATGTGCGAAGCACATCCGCGTCGACAAACCCGGTGTCCACAAACGAAGGGTGGGAAGTCAGCTTGGGATAGCCATCGCCACCTGCCGCCACAAAGTTGTTGATGGCCATGCGGTAGGTCCTGGAAGGTTCCACATTCGTCCCATTAACGCGTGCCTGTTTCACTACGCCCGAAGTGATGGTCAGCTCAACGCCTGCAAACTGAGGGAATGCTCCGGAACCCGTACTCATTTTGGCGGTTGTGTTGAGGTAGGCCATCAATTCATCACCCTTCAGGTCAACCGTCACGATGGTGTTGCCAAAGGGATGAACGGTGAGCACATCCTTGTAGTTGAGATTGCCCGCCGGCA
>CAJBMJ010000456.1 GCA_903954045.1 uncultured beta proteobacterium
GGCAAATCAGGCGTTGAGGATGGCTGCGGATTCAGCTTTGGCAAGTCGCCTGCCGGGCGCACGTTCGAGTTGGCCGAGGTGGAGCAGTTCCTGCGCGACAAACACATTGGCCCCCTGGACGGCTTCCGATCCAAAGCGGGGTGGCCTTTTGTGGCCGAGATGGTCATCAAGTTTGATGAGGACACCAAAAACTACAAGCTCGAATTTGACTTTGGTGACGACAAAGCGGGCGAGGAAACCGGCGAGCTGGTCGACTTCTCGGGCCAGGAAACCCTGGGGCCTTGCCCCAAATGCGGGGCAGCCACAGGCAACGCGCAAGGCGGCTCGGTCTTTGAGCATGGCAAAAACTATGTGTGTGACCGCTCGGTACCCACCCACGCCCATGCCACACCGAGTTGCGATTTCAAGAGCGGCCAGATCATTCTGCAACAGCCCATTGAGCGCGCCCAAATGCAAAAGCTGCTCGCCACCGGCAAGACCGACATGCTGGAAAAGTTTGTTTCCATGCGAACCCGCCGTGCTTTCAAGGCCATGCTGGCCTGGGACCCTGAGGCTGGCAAGGTGAACTTCGAGTTTGCGCCCAGCAAATTCCCGCCACGCAAGACCGCAGCCAAGTCCACTGCCGCTACAAAAACCGTAGCTGGTCGTGCAGCATCTACGGGCGCTACGGGCAAAAAGGCACCGACAAAGAAGGTTGCAGCGAGCAAGACCGCTGCCGCCAAGGCTACCAAGGCCGCCACACCCAAAGCGCCCCGCAAAACTACCGCCGCCTCGGGCAAAACTCCCAGTGCTGAACTGGCAGCGGTGATCGGTGCGGAGCCTATAGCCCGGCCCCAAGTGATGAAAAAGCTGTGGGATTACATCAAAGCCAATGGTCTGCAGGACGCCAAGGACAAGCGCAGCATCAACGCCGACGCCAAGTTGCTGGCCGTGTTTGGCAAACCACAGGTCACGATGTTTGAGCTGGCAGGCATTGCGGGCAAGCATTTGTCCTGAGATTTACTTGGTGATGTTTGATGTGATAGCATCAAACATCACTTCAGGAGTGCATGCATGCGCACAACGCTCGACATTGCCGACGACGTTCTATTTGCCGCCAAGGAAATCGCGCAGCGGGAGAAAAAATCGCTGGGTCAAACCATCAGCGAACTGGCACGCAAGGCATTTACCCAACCGGCGCAAACACCGGGTCAAAGTCCTGTAGAGCCCGGTTCTGTTCATCAGGTGTCTGAACGCCTCGCTACCTACGGCATTCACCCTTTGCCGCCACGCGGCGGCATCGTCAGCAATGAGTTGATCGACCGCCTGCGCGACGCCGAAGGCATTTGATGCGTGCTTTGCTGGACATCAATGTGCTCATTGCATTGCACGACCGTGATCACATTCACCATGAACGCGCCGCGCTATGGCTGGAAGACAACATCACGCACGGCTGGGCCAGTTGCCCTCTGACCCAAAATGGTTGCCTGCGCATCATGAGCCAGCCAGGCTACAGCAGTCCCCAGCCCTTACCTGGCTTAATCAGCATGCTAAAGAGCTCGACTACCACGGCCTTTCACGCCCTGTGGAGCGACGACATCAGCATTCTGGATGCCACGCGGTTTCACCATCCTCACATCCACGGTCCCAAGCAGTTGACTGACTTGTATCTGCTCGCATTGGCAGTGAAAAACGAAGGGAGACTGGTGAGCTTTGATGTGCGCATACCGCTGACCGCTGTTCAGGGCGCGACCGGCAAGCATCTGGTGAAACTGTAGTGCTTCGCACGCTGCTGCTCAATCTTCGTCGATCACACCGTCAATGTAGAGCCAGCGCCCGTCTTCACGGACAAAGCGGCTGGTCTCGTGCAGGCGCACGCCGCGACCGCCGTCGCGGTAGCGGGCTACAAACTCCACCACGCCTGCGTCTGCAGACGCCTGGGCATTGCGAACCTCCAGCCCCAGCCACTTCACCGGTGACAACTCCAGGTCTCCGGGAGCGGTAGAGGGGTGCCAGGTAGCCAACAGGTATTCCAGTTGCCCCAGCACGTAGGCGCTATATCGGGAGCGCATCAGGGCTTCAGGCGTGGGGGAGTGCAGGCCCTGCGCATCGCCGGTGTGCCACACTCCGCAACACTGCACGTAGGGAGAGTCGCTGCCGCAGGGGCATGGAGCGCGTTCAGAAAGAGTTACCTTGGACATGCACCGAATGGTAGCGGCCGATTCACAATACGCCCCTTAAGCCCCGCTTCAGGCGAGGCGGTTACCCTTGGCACTTGTCATTCAGGTTTTCCGGAGATGTATGCATTTTTCTGAAGTGGACGATATTAGCGAACACGCCAGCCACACCGCCAGCGAACGTGCAGCAGCAGCCTCGCGCAGCACCTGGGTGAGTGTGGTGGTCAATGTGGTCTTGTCCACCACCCAGATCGTGGTGGGCATACTGGCCAAATCCCAGGGCCTGATTGCGGATGGCATCCATTCCCTGTCGGACCTGGTGTCCGACTTTGTAGTGCTGTTTGCTGGCCACCACAGCCAAAAAGACGCAGACGAAGACCACCCCTACGGCCACTACCGGTTTGAGACGGCGGCTTCTCTGGCGCTGGGGCTCATATTGCTGGCAGTGGGTGTGGGCATGGTGTGGTCGGCCCTGCAAAAGCTCCAGACGCCCGACACTATTGATACAGCGCATGTATCGGCGTTGTGGGTGGCATTGGGCGCCATTGCCGCCAAGGAACTGCTGTTTCGCTACATGCTGCGCGTGGCCAAGGCAGTCAAATCCAGCATGCTGGTGGCCAACGCGTGGCACGCTCGCTCTGACGCGGCTTCGTCGTTGGTGGTCAGCATCGGCCTGATCGGCAACCTGGCAGGCTACCCCTTGCTGGACCCGATTGCCGCGCTGATTGTGGGCTTTATGGTCGGCAAAATGGGCTGGAGCTTTGCCTGGGACGCGCTGCACGACCTGATGGACCGCGCCGTGGACGAAGAAGAAGTGCAGGCCATTCGCGCTACGCTTGTATCCACTCCCGGCGTGGCGGGCGTGCATGACATCCGCACCCGCAAGATGGGCGACATGATCGTGGTGGACGCCCACATCGAAGTCAACGCAGACATCACCGTGGAAGCGGGCCACAACATTGCCGTGGCGGCCCGCCAGGCGGTGCTGCAGCGCCACCGCGTGCTCAACCTGATGACCCATGTGGACCCGGCACACAGGCCCGATCTGGACCATGGTGCCGTGACGCCGCGACCGTAGCCAACTGCCAATGAAGGCGATGTGCAGCTCGCGATCTTGCTGACGGCATAGAGTCCGCCGACGCAGCGGGGTCACGACAGACTGCACAGTAAAAAACAATAGCAGCCCAAGCAGACTTTGCAAGGGCTAGAGCCCAATTTGATGCTTCAAAACGCCTGTTTACAGTGCCCCAGCAATACCTGCAATACAGTTATTTGACTTTTACCTTCTAAACGAATATATTGAAAATACCTGTGTAACTGCTACCCTTGCATGCAACAAATTCTCTCCATTTCTGACCAACTTGCGCCTCTATTGCACGCAGCCCGCAAGTCGGCTGGACTATCCCAGACCGAGCTGGCGCGCCGAATGAACTTGAGTCAAAGTCGCATGTCGGCCATGGAGCTCGATCCTGCCTCCATTCGACTGGATCAACTACTGTCCATCTGCGCCGCCCTGCAATTGGAGCTCGTGATCCAGACCAAACAGACCTCTGAAAACAAGCAGCCGAGCCCAACCGGTCAGGAGTGGTGAACCATGGGCCAACGGCCAACGGGTCGGCACCTGGACCTATAGCCGCCGTGGCGAGCACAGCCTGCAGTACGACTCCGAGTGGATGGGTTCACCTGCTGGTCGCCCTCTTTCGCTGTCCCTTCCCTTCACTGGCGATACCGCACTCAAGGGCGAACGGGTGCGCAACTTCTTCGACAACTTGTTGCCTGACAGCCAAGCGATTCGCCTGCGAATAGCTACCCGGTTCAAGACGGAAGGCGCTGAATCCTTTGACCTGCTCCAATCTATTGGCCGGGACTGCGTGGGTGCTGTGCAGTTGCTCAATGAGGACGAAGTGCCAACCAATGTTCAGAGCATCACGGGAACATCCGTATCTGAATCCGAAATTGAATCCCTGTTAATTCAGACCACCCGCAGCGGCCCCTTGGGCAACCTGAAAGACGAGGAAGACTTGCGCATCTCCCTTGCTGGTGCCCAGGAAAAAACCGCCCTGCTCTGGCACCAAGGCCAATGGATGCGACCCCACGGGGCCACGCCGACGACCCATATTTTGAAGCTCCCCATTGGCATGGTGGGACACCATCAGGCAGACTTCAGCACCTCGGTCGAGAACGAATGGCTGTGCATGCATCTGCTGGCAGAGTTCGGTCTGCCTGTGGCTAAAACAGAGATTCTGACCTTTGGCAGCCAAAAGGTGTTGAGTGTGGAACGGTTCGATCGGCAACTGCATTCCAGTGGTGACTGGATCATGCGTTTGCCTCAAGAGGACTTTTGCCAGGCCATGGGAGTCCCCTCGCACCTCAAATACGAAGGCGACGGTGGGCCAGGTTTGGCGGACCTGTCGGGTGCGCTCAAAGGATCCATCCAGGCCGAGCAAGATCTCACTACGCTGCTGACTGCACAGATCCTGTTTTGGATGTTGGCGGCACCGGACGGTCATGCCAAGAACTTCAGCATCCGGGTACTTCCACAAGGCCGATACCAGCTCACACCGCTGTATGACGTGATGTCCATCTGGCCGGTTGAGGGGAACGGGCCAAACCAGTTTTCAATGTTCAAAGCCAAGATGGCGATGGCTGTGTTGGGCAAGAACAAGCACTACTTATTCAAGGACATCCAGCGTCGGCACTTCAACAACATGGCGGCCAGATGCTTTGGTCGAAGTGACGCAGAGGAAGTGATTAGGCGAGTCTTGGAGGCAGCACCCCTTGCCATCGAAGCCATGCAGAGCAAGCTTCCGGAAGGTTTTCCGGCTTGGATTGCGGAGTCCGTTTTTAATGGGCTGCGAGCGTCCGCAGGGCTTTTAGAAAGAATGCCAAAGTCGTAACAGCTAGCGTGCAGCGCCCGAAACCAGCGGAAATGCGGCGGGGTTTCGTATGGACTGCACCGACAAATCCACATCCAACCCTGGCCAATAAAGGTGGTCAAGCGTGGGCCACTGCACTTCTGAGATTTGTTCAATCGTCCCCTTTCGAAACCAGGGAAATTGTTCAAATGGCACGAGAAGTTCTTCATCGCCAAGCAACAGCCAAAACCCGTTCTTCGAAATGTGGGTAACTTCAGCTGCCAAAGTGGTGCTTCCAGGCATCTTGGATCTCCTATCAGAAAGACCCCCAGGTGGGTGCCATGCCCTTGCTGCAAACAATCTGGTCAAAAGAAAGCGCCCACCGAAGTGGGCACCCTGTGTGGCAGCTTTAAAAACGATAGCAGCCCAAGCAGACTTTGTAAGGGCTAGAGGCTATTTATGCCCAGAAAAGCATGAAGGCAGCTACCCCTAAAAGTGACGCGTCTTGACTAGCTCGCTTTGTGCGCAACCAACAGCCCTGCCGCCCTCATGGCCAGCACCTCTGTGTGCGCATTTTCTAGCAACTGCTTAACGTTATAGCCCGCTTGCGCATTCATTTGGGCTTTGATTTCCCATAACTCTGCCAGCACGGGGTCTTGCCTTTGGCGCGGGGCAACAGGCAGAGAATTGGCCGCAGAGAGAGGGGCTGATGTGATCATAGTTGGGCTCCTTCAAGCAATTCTTCCGGGGTGGCAAACAGGGGCGGCGTGTAGCCCCAATCACGCAATGCAGCGAACACCTTAAATTTAGCTTCCGGCCCCACAAAGTGGGAGAAGTTCCATGTGACCAAATAAGTAGCCTGGCTCAAACACGCCAAAGCAATGTGTGTGGCGTCCTCTGGCTCAGTCACTGGAACAACTCCTGCCTCCATCAAGCGCGTGGCCAGATTGGGAGCGCCAAGCTGCTCGGGCAGGCACTGCAACTCTGAAACCAAAGCCAGTCGCCGCTGGGCGGCTTGTCTGTCGCCTCGCCCCACCTCTGCCAGCACCAACTCAGATACCCACACCTGTGATCGATCAACGGACTCCCACCACTCGTGCGTCAACAGTTGGCGAACAGCCGTAACCGAATCTCGACTCTGACGTGCAGTCAAGTACGAGACCACTGATGTTTCAAGATAAACGAGAGGCGCTGCCATTCGGGAATTTTAAGCATGCAGGGCTGTGGTTATCAAATTGGGTCACGAACAATGGTGGGTGCCATGCCCTTACTGTAAACAATCTGGTCAAAAGAAAGCGCCCACCGAAGTGGGCACCCTGTGTGACAGCTTCAAAAACGATAGCAGCCCAAGCAGATTTTGCATGGGCTAGAGGCCAATTTGATGCCTCAAAACGCCTGTTTGCGCCTGCGGGTGTGCTTCAGGCCAAACAAGGCCATCAAGCCGGTGAGCGCGATCAGGCCCCACTCGGAGAGTGTGGGGATGGAAACCGCGTCCACGCTCTCGCTGTCCGCAGGAACAATCGGGTCCACAATGGTTCCGTTGGCCAGAGCGTCACCGTCATAAGGCCCGCCGTCGGCGAGTGAGAAGGTGATCTTGGTTTTGCTTCCCACTTGAACAATCGAGCTTGCCACGTTCACCCACTTGCCAGTCAGGCGGTTCTTCTTCAAAGCCGTACGAATGGCCGGGTTGTAAGGCAGCCAGAGTTCAAAAGCTTCCGTGGTTCCAGGCGTGACACCGGTAGCAGTAAAAGCAAAGGCTCCGTAAGGCGTGCTGATTCCGTTGGGCAAATCGCTTGGCCTTGCAGCAGCAGACACGGATACCAGTGGCTTATTGCCTAGGCTCACCACCGTGGCAAAGCTGCTACCCACTGCTGTTGGCAAGGAAGCCACATGGGGCTGCTGGCTGTCAGGAATGTTGTCCCCATTGCCGTCGCCCGTGCCCACGCCGCCGGGATTGGGCACACCATCCTCCAACGAGGCAAAGATGCCGGTCACTGTGCAAGCCGCCGTGACTGGCCCGGCGGTAATGGTATTGCCACTGATGCTGGTGGTGCCGCAGCCCGACGCACTCGCCAGGGTGTAGCCACCGCTGGCGCTGGCAGTGCAAGTGGCGTACCCGTTGTTGGTCACGGGGCTAGTGCAGCTTACCGTGCCGTTGCCGTTGCTGGCACCGGTGACGGGCCAGGTGCTAGGACCGGGCGCGATAGCCACCAGATCAATCGCGCCGGACCCGGTGTTGTATTGCGCGGTGAAGTCGACATTGGTGCAGTTGTCGGTAACAGCAAAGGTGGTGCTGGTCAGGGTGGTCGCCGACAGCACGCCGCTCAGGCTACCGCCTACCGTGATGCCACTGCAGTTAGTCGGGAGTCCGTCGCCGAAGAAGAAATCAAATTTTGCTGATGCCGGCAGGGCCGCTGTGCCGCTGACGATCAACTTGCCAAAATCGGAACTAGTGGTCGCCTTGGTGCGCAAAGTGCCGCTTGTGTTCTGTGTGTATGCCCCGCTGATGGTGGCGGTAGCGCCTGCCGCCACAGCCAGCGCACCGGCCACAGTAAACCCGGTTGACGTGCCGTTGAGCGTGAACAGTTGGCCGTCATCCATGGTGTATGTGGCGCCAGTGGCAACCGTGACCGGGGTGTCAGGGGCCTCGACCGCACCGATGAATTTCGCCGTGTTGGTGCCGGCGATGACGATGCTGTCCAAAGTGCCTCCACTACCGGAGTCCACAAAGATGGCTTTTCCACTACCGCTGATCGTGCCACTGGTCGTGTTACTGATCGTGCCGCTGTTGGTCAGGCCACCCGTTATGGCACCACTCACGTAGATGCCGTCAGCGTTGCTTGAAATCATGCCGCTGTTGGTCAAGCCACCCGTGACACTGTTTCTAGCCCAGACAGCCACACCAGCCGTGCCCCGCCCTGAA
>CAJBMJ010000457.1 GCA_903954045.1 uncultured beta proteobacterium
CCGCCTGGTGGCCGATTACGGTGGCTTTGAATACGACAGCGACTATTACGGCGACGACCTGCCCTTCTGGATGAAGGTGCAGAAAACCGACGGCAGCGTGGTCCCCCAGTTGATCGTTCCCTACACGCTGGACTGCAACGATATGCGCTTTGCTCTGCCCCAGGGTTACTCGCACGCCGACCCGTTCTTTCAGTACCTGAAAGATACTTTTGATACGTTGTACGCCGAAGGCGACCCCAGCGGGCTCAACCAGCCTTCCATGATGAGTATCGGCATGCACTGCCGCCTGCTGGGCCGCCCAGGGCGCATCACGGCGCTGCAGCGCTTTTTGGATCACATTGCGCAGCACGACAAAGTGTGGGTCTGCCGCCGCGTGGACATTGCCCGCCACTGGAAAGCCACCCATCCGTTTGTGGAATGAATATGCAAGCACCTTTGACCCTGAACCAACTCAACACCGCGTCTCTGGAAGACGCCTGCGCCCTGCTCGACGGGCTGTACGAGCATTCGCCGTGGATAGCCCGCCAGGCCCTGGCCCAGCGCCCCTTTCAATCGCTGGCCCAGCTCAAGCACGCCATGGCCCACATCGTGACCCATGCAGGATCTGCCCCTCAGCTAGCACTGTTGCGTGCCCACCCCGAACTCGCGGGCAAGGCCATGGTCGACAAGAGCCTCACTGCGGAGTCCACCAATGAGCAAAGCAAGGCAGGGCTCACGCAGTGCACAGCGGCTGAGTTTGAAAAAATTCAGAAGCTCAACGCAGACTACAACGCCAAGTTTGGCTTTCCGTTCATTCTGGCGGTGCGCGGCCCGCGCGGCCTGGGCCTCACCAAAGCGGAAATCATTGCCACCTTTGAGCGCCGCGCAAACGGGCACCCCGACTTTGAGCTGGCGGAATGCCTGCGCAATGTGCACCGCATTGCCGAGATCCGGCTCAATGACAAATTTGGCGTGTCGGTTGACCAGGGCAACCGCGTTTGGGACTGGCAAGAAACGTTGGCCCAGCACAGTGATACGGGTTACGCCGAGCGCGGCGAACTCACCGTCACGTACCTGACCGACGCGCACCGGGCCTGCGCGCAACGCATCAGCATGGACATGCAAAAAGCCGGGTGTGACAGCGTCCACATCGACGCGGTGGGCAATGTGGTCGGCCGCTACAAAGGCAGCCAAACCGGTGCCAAGGCCCTCATGACCGGCAGCCACTATGACACTGTGCGCAACGGTGGCAAATACGACGGGCGACTGGGCATTTATGTGCCGCTGGCCTGCGTAGAGCAACTTGCCTCACAAGGCAAGCGCCTGCCGTTTGATCTGGAAATTGTGGCCTTTGCAGAAGAAGAAGGCCAGCGCTACAAAGCCACTTTTCTGGGTTCGGGCGCACTCACTGGCGACTTCAATCCGGCCTGGCTGGACCAGCAGGACGAGAACGGCATCTCCATGCGCCAGGCCATGCAGCACGCTGGCTTGTGCGTAGACGACATCCCCCAACTCAAACGCAATCCGGCGGACTATCAGGGCTTTGTCGAGGTTCACATTGAACAGGGCCCGGTCCTCAACGAGCTGAATTTGCCGCTGGGCATCGTGACCTCCATCAACGCCAGCGTTCGCTACCTGTGCGAAGTCACGGGCACCGCCAGCCATGCAGGCACCACTCCCATGGACCGGCGCCGCGACGCTGCTGCGGCCGTGGCGGAGCTCATGCTGTTTGTGGAGCAGCGCGCAGCCAGAGACGGTGACTCGGTGGGCACCGTAGGCATGTTGAACGTGCCCAACGGTTCCATTAACGTCGTGCCCGGACGCTGCCAGTTCTCTCTAGATCTGCGCGCGCCACTCGACACCCAGCGCGACGCACTGGATCGCGACGTGCTCGACAAGATGCTGGAGATTTGCCAACGCCGTGGTGTGCACCACACTGCCTCCGAGACCATGCGCGCCAGCGCTGCACCCAGCGCCATGCAATGGCAAATGCGGTGGGAAAAAGCTGTGGACGCGCTCGGCGTTCCGCTGCACCGCATGCCCAGCGGGGCCGGTCATGACGCCATGAAACTGCACGACATCCTGCCCCAGGCCATGCTCTTTGTACGGGGCCAGAACAGCGGCATCAGCCACAACCCGCTGGAATCAAGCACCAGCGATGACATGCAGCTCGCTGTAGACGCATTCATGCTACTGCTTCATAACCTGTCGCTGGAAACGGCTGCCACTTGAGCTGCACGGTTCCCGCGCCATTCGCCACCATCCATTACCCCTGATCACTGACAACCACCAGAACCATGAACCACTACGAACAACTCGATTCCTGGATTGACGCGCATTTTGACGAGCAGGTCGCTTTTCTGCAAAAGCTCATCCAGGTGCCCACCGACACCCCTCCCGGCAACAACGCGCCCCATGCGGACCGTGCTGCGGAGTTGCTCAACGCCATGGGACTGGCCACCGAAAAACACCCGGTTCCGG
>CAJBMJ010000458.1 GCA_903954045.1 uncultured beta proteobacterium
AGCGTGCTGATTACTGGCCCCACCGGAGCGGGCAAGTCCTGGTTGGCCTGTGCGTTGGCGCAGTACGCGTGTCGCCGGGGGCATTCTGCGGTTTACCAGCGGGTGCCCCGGCTGAGTGAGGAGCTGCGCATCCGCCATGGCTTGAGAGATAGGCTGACGGCGTACTGCATCTCAAAATCAGCCAGCGAGACCCAAATCGGCCAATAGCCGGGGGTTGGGCGTGTAAGGGTCGGGCGAGGGTGTCAGGTCTTTATTCATGAGGGTTTTATCTTGGCGATATCCATGGCCTTCTATGCCGAAGTCATTTTTAAGCGAACACAAGCCCCCGCCACCGGCAGAACCAGCCAAGTTTCAACCACCTTCTCCGCCGTGGCCTGCTCCACTCCCGTGGCATAGGTAGATAACTGCCCCGCATACGTTTTCGCCAGTTCCGCCCACTGCGAAGATCCGGTGGGAGTGGACTTGTGGTCCAGAATCACGATGCCTTTGTCGGTTTTTAGTAGCAGGTCGATACGCCCAACAATTTGCTGACCGTTGTTGAGTTTGGCCAATAGCGGTGTTTCTGCCAGGGGGGTACATCCCGGCCAACGACTCAAAATCCAACTGCGTATCGCTTCGACCTGTTTGGCCAGTGCATCGGCATCAATGAAGGGCGATATACCAAATGCTTGCAAGGTGCGCCGGGTGTCGCTTTCCACAAAGTCCGCATGGGTATCCGTAAAGCTGGCTGCCAAGCATGCATGTATGGCTGTGCCCAACACGCCCCAGTCCACCCCAGTGCCTACGGTCAAACGCTCACCTACCGCCACTTGCTCTTGAATGGTGACGCTCTGCGCCTGTGCACTGGATGGGTTGAAGTTCTTGGGACCTCTGGCCTGGGGTGCAGTACTGGGCCACCAGTACAACGGCTGTGTGGCCTTCTTTGCTCGTGCACCGTCTGTGGGAGACAGCAGCACGGTTTCTACCGGGATGGCCTTGCCGTCTGGCAGTGTGAGTTCTTTGCTTGCGGGGTCAATGGTAGACAACCATTCGGCATCCAGTGTGTCCAGCCACGGCAGGCTCTTGGCCTTTTGCTTGGTCGCAAGGATCAGCGTTTCGCGCGGTCGGGTCATGCTCACATACAGAAGGCGTTGGGCCTCCGCAATGGCTGAAGCCTCAAACCGCTTGGCCAATTCAGACTCGCCGATCCTGTCTTTCACTGCAATGCCGGACGCTTGCTGGCCGAACGGCCATGGCCAGTAGCGTACAAAGCGGTTTTGCAGTGGGTTCATAGCATCCACCGCCTGGGTGGATACGGTAGAAATGCCCCACAGGCGGCTGCGCACTTCTTTTTCCAGATCGGTCAGGATGACAACAGGCCACTCCAGGCCTTTGGCGGCATGGTGGGTCAGCACACGCACAGCATCCACCGCAGGCATGGCCAAAGCATCATCCCCGTCTTGCGCCTGCTGGTTGAGCCACAGCAGCAGGCCGGAGATGGTGGCTGCCTGACGGGTGCCCTGGCATGTGTCTTCATACTGTGTAGCCAGTGCCATCAAGGCTTCCAGGTTGGCCAAGCGGGTTTGGGCCACAGCAGCATCCTGCCGCCAGCCAATGACGACCTGTGGCAATTGGCAGGCGGTGACTACGCGGCGCAAGGCTTCCAGTGGTGCCAGCAAAGGCAACTCTGTGCGCAACTGGGCGATGCGGGCCAGTGCAGGGTGTGCATCGGCCCCCTGTTCCCGCCATAGGTTGCGTTTGCTGTCCGTCTTCAGGTACTGCAAGCGGTCGGCAAGCCAGACTTCAGGCTCGGCGCTGTCCACCATGGCGATGATTTCTGCGCTTGAAACGGTGTCGGTGACATCGTTCAAGCGGCGCAGGCAGGCCAGAGCAAGTGTGGCTTCAGGGGTGGCCAGCAAACCGGGCTGTGAGGTAGCTACTGCAATGCCTGCTTGCCGCAGTGATGCAGCAATCAGCGTCACTCCGTCGTTCGTCTTGCTCAGTATGGCAATGTCGCGCGCCTGCAGTGGGCGCAGGCTTTCAGAGCCTTTTTCAGGGACTTGCCTGTTCGATGCCAGAAGCTGCTGCACGCCACTGACCAGCGACAAGGCGATTTCGTTGACGTTATTGCCCTCCAACACCCAGTTGACCAAGGCGGCATCTTGGGTCTGTTCGGGGCGCTGGGGTATCAAAGCAACTTCCTTCGCTTCCATGCTGGCAGCAAAGGTGTGGGTAAACACCGCATTGACCAGATGCACCAGTGCCGGGCGGGACCGCCAGGAACTACCGAGAATCTGTTTGGTGCCGCCCAACTCTGGCAGAGACTGCAATATGGACTGCATCAAATCAGTGTCGCTGCCCCTGAAGCCATAAATGGCCTGTTTGAGGTCGCCCACCCAATAGGTTTGTCGGGCCAAGCGTGATAGCTTGAGGAACAAGGCCAGCTGGATGGGGCTGGTGTCCTGAAACTCGTCTACCAGCAGCAAGTCCAGTTCTTCGCGCAACACCGACACCACCGTGGGATGGTCCAGCAAGTTAAGCAGCAAAGACTCCTGGTCTGCAAAGTCCACCACGCCCATGCCCAGTTTGCGCTGGCGGTAATGGTCCAACGCTGCGGCGCAGGCATTGAACATGCCTTGCAGATAGGTGCGGATGTCGCTGTGAAGATCCGGATGAGAGTCATACGCCAGGACCAACATCTGAATGGGTTCGCTCAAAGGCAGCAGGCCCTTCTCTGGCGCGGCCTTGGCCAATGCCACCCACTGGCTCCACTGAGCCGTGCCGTTGTGCAACTTGCGCTCAAAACCCTCCAGCAGGCTCACATAGTCTTGGGTCTTTTTGACGGTAGACGTTGCACGGGCACGCTGTAGTTCTGGCATGGCGTGGGCAATGGCAGCAAGCACATCTTGCGTCAGCGGGGTACGCAGCGGCTGGGGAAAGTTGGATAGCAGGTCGTCAGCATTAGCCTTGGCAAACCCGGAGATATCTGCTGCCGCGACATTGTTGCTGCGTACCTGTGCAATCAGGGCCTTGAGGTCTTCGGTCCAGTCTTCAATGCCCAGTCGGTAGGCAAGTTCTGACAGATTGGCGACGTCTTCACCGCTGCAAGCTACGTCAATGGACTCGCGAATGAGTTGGCTGGTTTGTGCCTCGTCCAGCACTTGCTGCTGGGTTGCCATTCCAGCTTCAAAGGCAAACCGCTCCAGCAAGGCCCCGCACACCGAGTTGATAGTGCCAATGCGGGCCTGCGCCATGGCGTTGGCCAGCACAAACTGGCCGTCTGAGAGCAGGTGTTCGCGCACCCGTTCCCGCAATTCTGTGGCGGCTTTCTTGGTAAAGGTGGTGGCGATCACGCCGGATGGACGCACCTCACCGGAGCCAAGCACTTTGCCCAGTGTCTGCATGAGGGTGTGCGTTTTGCCACTACCGGCACCGGCACTGATAAACGTCAGGCTCATTGCTGTTCCTCCCAGCCCGCGAGTGATGCATAGTCGTTGTAATTGATGTTCAACACCTCAATGGCCAGCGCATCTTCTGGTGGCAGGTCGTCTTCATATTCCTGAAGCACCACTTCAATTTGGCCTTGGTCAATTTGGGCCCTACGCCAAGCCCAGGTTTTAAGGAAGCGTTGCCATAAATGGGCTGCGCCCTCTTCAGCCACTTCTTTGTCTTTGCGAATGCGCTTGGCCCTGGGGAAGAACTGGTCATCCGTAGCCAGAAGCTCACCCGTACTCAAAGAGAAATACGCCAAACGAGGCCAGCTGCCGGTACGTTGGCGCACCAACTCACCATAGATAGCAAGCTGCAGATGCCGGTTTTTTGCCAGTTTGGCTGCATAGCTTTTGCTGCCCCACTTGAGGTCCAGAATGGCCTGCTGACCGTCTTTGCGAGTAAGAAGCAGATCGCTAAATCCGCTGATGTTGCCGCCTACAAACTGGCCATCGAGTTTTTCTTCGCTCAGGGCGATAGTGATGTCCGCAGCACGCAATTGAATTCGGAGCTGCCGCATGGAATAGAGCAGCCTGCGCCGGAAACTGGCCAATTCTTCCTGCCGCCCTGGCATGAGCAGCAAAGCGCCTTCTTGTGAGACAAGTTCGTCAAATGCAGGGCTAAACCAGGCTTCAAAAGCATCATCCGGTTGGGCCAGTGCGTCGCTTTGAAGGAGCCAGCGCTCTATCAAATGGTGTGACAGGTTGCCATAGAGCAAGATGCCTTCGTTCACATCCAGAATGCTGCTGGGAGCCAGCTTTGCGGGATAACGTAGCACCCAAATAGAAGGATTGAATAGATAGGATTCCAGACTGGAGTACGACTCGGTAATGCGGGGAGCAATTGCCACACCGGGCGGCAAATTCCACCAGCGTTTGCGTGCGGGAAGGGGCTTGTGGGCAACGGGCACCAGGCTGGTGTCGGTCAAAGCGTCTTCCAATTTGAAAACGGTGGGGCCGAGGCCTTTTTCAAACAAGGATTCAAGCAGCAACCACAGAGGGTGAACTTCTGCACCGGGCGCAGGCAAGACCAGTTTCAAATGTTTCTGTGCTGCCAGCAAGGGGCGCTGCCACATCGAAGCTTCTTGAGCCAGAAGATCATTGAGTTCTGGAAGTGCCACCCCACTTTGGCGCAAGGCCGTCAATTCACTCATGGACCATGGGTAGGCCGATGCCGATGCGGGTGCCTGCAGGTTCCACCAAAACACTGTGTTGGCCGAATCAATCGCTGCACCAGGCTGAGTGACTGTGCGGCAAGCACCCACTTGAGATACGTTCAAGAGATTGAAGGCACCTTGGGCTGTGGCTTGTAACAACAGGGTTTGCAGTGATTGCACGCCGATTCGGGTTTCGCCTTGGAGTGCAAGCCCTTCTACTGACCGTTGCAAAGTGAGAGTTTGAGACAGCGCACTGGTGAACGCCATTTGCTTGGCAGCATTTTTGTCGGCCAGTCGCCCTTGGAAGTAGCTTGCCAACAGTTGTAGACGGTCCTTCAGGGCGTCCAGTGGGATACCGCTTGAGGGATCAAAGCGTGGATGCTCAATCCAGACCCGGATACGTTCGCGTACCAGTGTCCAATCGGCTTCCGGGTCTGCGTCACACGCAGCTTGAATTTTTTGCAAAGTCTCATCCCAAGCTGGGCCGCTACCAATACCGGGTGTGCGAGCCAGCATTTCTGCCAAGGGTTGGCGGGCAATGAAGGGCACCGGGCAGATGGGATGCGTCAAAAACTTTAGCAGGCCGTAGATATCTGCTGGATTCCACAACTGGCCCAGCACCATGGGCAACACCTGCAAGGCGGGACGAAACGGGCTGCTTTCTTTAAAGCCCTGGCGTGGCAGATGGGCAGACGCGATCACTTCGTCCAAAAGGGCTGCATCGGATGAGCACAACAGATATTGGTCAGAAGACCCGGTATCCGCAGCATCAAGAGAATTCAATTGCGCAGCGATCCAGTTCGCAGACAGCAGTGGCGACTCCGCTTGCAACACGGCAACGCTGCCGTCATCACGCCAACGGATTTTGGGTGTGCTGCCCTGGTTGTTGAGTGCCAGCAATGACTGCTGGATTTCGGCGAGCATGGTGCCAAGGGTGGCAGTAGCCTTATCCACTGAATGATGAACGGGACTCAACAAGGAGAGCACCCGCCTCCATGCCAGAGGCCACCAGTCCAGCGACTCACACAGTTGCACCGCACCCATGCGAAGTTGGCGCGATTGCAGAGATTCCAAAACCAGGGCAAGACGCTCACCAACGCAGGGAGCAAGCGTGTTGCAGACTTGGGCTTCCACCGCAGCCATGTCTGACAGTCTGGCATTCCCACACGCGCTCAAGCTCGCGGGGGTATCAGCATTCCAACCGTGCAGGTGCCATTGGTCACGCCAGTTCAGCAATGTTGCAGCGGTGCCAAGCTCATCCACTGCAAAACTCTGGTGATAAAAGCGTTGGGGCGTAGCCAGCTTTTTGAGCACTTCGCGGTATTGCAATACGCGTTCAGCGTTGGATACGTCCTTGCGCAACAGACCCAGCTGCGTTTCCAACATGTTCAGCATCCCCAAGGGGCCTGTGGTCAGGCAGTCCAGGCTGGCCTGGAATGCTTCGCCGTGTTGACCGTCCAAGTGCAAACCCAGACGCACCTGAATGCCCGCATCAGGGGCAGAACTTTCGCTTTGAGTCATTCAACAGTCTCGGGTTGGTCAATGTCTTGCAGGAAATGCGCAAAGAGAGGCTCAATCTTTGGCAAGGCTGCGTTAAGCCGGTGGTCACCATCCAGCAGATGCAGCGCACTGGAACTTTGCGCACAAAACCGCAGGCTGTTGGCGTATGGGACTACATCGTCATGCCATCCATGCACTACGGCCGTGTTCTTGGCCTTGCTCTCGGGAGATTGGCTCGCATACGTGGGGATATAGAAGGCAGGGGCAAGCAGGAATAGGCCGTCTACCTTCAGGCTGCTGGTGGCCAATGTGGACACGTACCCACCCATGCTGGAGCCCACCAGAACCAAAACATCGTGATCAGGCATAGGCGTATTCAGCAATTGGGCCACACGGCGTTCGGCCTCGCCCTGGGCATTCTGGTCGTGCACGGTACCAGCTGGGTATTCGCGATAGTTAACTGAAATTGTCGCAGCCCCAGCTTTTTCAGCAACCCGCATTAATGCCTGTATCTTGGAGCCCTGAGGACCAGACTCCTTGCCGTGTGAAAACACGACCAACATGCGTTTATTCATGAAAATTGTCGCTCCCTTTTTTTGTATCGACCCTTGCATATCTCAGACATAACGGTCCAACGTGCATTCGGATTCGAATTTACTCTCTTCACATCGAATTGAAGGGCATTGTCAGTCAACCATTACTGTGTTCCAACCAATCACCGGGGGGCCGTCACCATTGATCTGTAATGGTCGCAATGACAAAGGAACATCGTTGGGGTCGCGAAATTTTGAAATTACCATCCGGCTGCGGACATCCAGGATGTAATCAGCATCATTGCGTTCGGATCGCATCAATGTCGCGATAAGAGCGTCATAGTACGACTGGACGGTGTCAAAGCGCTCTGAGTATTCCAGGACGTTAATCAAGTTCTCCAGCACATCAACATGGGCCATTACATCGGCATAGGTGGATGGGGTACTCAAGTCATTCATCTTCTTGGCGCCTTCAAAGCATTCAGTGGCGGCGCTCAGTTGTCCATCCATGCCAAGCGCGACTCCCAGATTGTTCAGGCTGGCACTGCGCAGCGCATGAAGGTCCGGCAGATTTTGCGCAAGCCATGCGTTCAACTCCTGATAAAGATGTGCAGCATTTCCCCATGCATTTAGATACATCTGAATCCTTGCCTGAATAGCGATTTTCAAAGCTGCCTTGAGGATGTCATCCTTGGCATCTCCGTATCGCCAAAAGTTCGTGTTTCTCTGGGATGGTTGTGGGCCAAAGTGACACAACATGGCCGCAACGACGTCACATCTCCATCGGCTGGCTCTATATTCATAAATGTCTAGTTCCAGCTCATACAGTCGTTTAGCAATTGCTGCAGGCCGATGACCATCAGCCAGCCTGGCCACAATTTCCGGAACGTAAGTGGAATATTCATGGGCAAAGCCATCGTAAAGGCAGCCAACTCCAATGGGGTCCCATTGAAAGAACAAAATGTCTTCAACGATTGCACTGAGTTCTTCAATGGACCGCGATGCATGCGCTCGGTCTTCGGGAGACAGCGAGTGACTGCCCATGCTGGTTTCCATCGATGGCAACTTCGCCTTTTGGTCTTTCAAGTTCTTCTCCCCATCAAGTATCTCTGTCGGTTTTCGTTGTTAGTTTAAGCCCCGACGAATAAAAGTAATCTTTTCTTCAAGCCTGTCCAGCGGTCAGAAAAAGATTACTTTTATTCGACTTGAAGCTAACATTCTTTGCCAAATGGAAGGGGGTAAATATGAAGCTGGAAAAGTTGAAGCAGGACTTGCTGGATGCCCAGAAATCGATCCACCGACACGAACTCAGCATAAAGAAGCTGCATGCCAAAGTCGCAAAAATTCAGCAGCGACTTACTCAAGCACAGGTGGCTAATCTGGAGCCAGAAGCCAAGCTTCAAAGGATCATCAAGATTGATGCAAATCTGCGTGAACTTCACAAAAACCTGTTGCGCGAGTTTGTGGCGACGGAGAACACACTTGACAAAGAAATGAACGGTGCGAGATCAAATTTGATTGACTATGAGATTGAAATCAAGCTGGAATATTTTTTGCCGGAATCAGACCCTGCGTACGATGAACAGTCCGACAACATATTGACTACCAGAGATGTATTGTTCCCATATGACTACGAGCAAGATGGGTTGAAGCGAGTCCTGAAAGAAATTGAAACCGACGATTTTCATGATTCACCGGCGTCCGCAGAATACAAGCAAGGCTATCTGAGCCACGATGTGGTCCGCCATGACTATCGTTACAACCATGCCATTGGTGAGGATGGCCTACTCCGCGTAGAAGACGTGTGGGTGGACTTTGTGATCACGCGGCAATATCGTATGTCCCTCGAGAGCGGGGATTATCAAAAAATGTCAGCATCAAAGTGAATTGGTTTGAACGCTTGGTGGGTTTTCAGGAGCAAAGTTATATCCATACGAAGGAGAGTCTTCGTATCGATGACGACCGGCTGGTTTCCACGGTGAATGGGCGTTCCTACGGAATTGGAAGTCTGGAGTTGGTCAGTTTGCAGTCCTTGCGTGACCGAGTCGCTGGTTCAAACGGCGGTCTTGGCAAGCTGAATGTGAGTTCCATAGTGGGTGATGTTCGCCAGTTGCATAGCGATGCGCAGTATTCAGGCGCAATGTTCCAAGTCGCCTCTCAATTCAATCTGCTGGAAATGGTCGCTCCGCACATAACACCTGAGCATGGTGTCGGAAGATATGAGGGGGACCCGACGCAGGGGCCAGCCTGTGCTATGGCCGCAGGTGCCGCAACTATTTACAGGAACTATTTCGTCCCGGTGGGAGGTATCGCTGGTCAGACTTCGCAGCGCCAGATCAATGGACTATCGGATTTGGGCCAATCGTTTTCAGAAATGCTTGGCATGCCTGTTGATGCTCTTTGGAGCATGCAAAACGGATATGCCTTGTGCACCCCTGAAGGACTGAAATGTATCGACACGCTCCTGGCGGATTGTTCCTCTGAAGAAATTGATGTTTTGGCAGGAAAACTTTGCATTGGCGTACATTGGGACGTTGAGGTGACTGATGCTGAGTGTCCGTCTGGACAGACCGTAACTCAAGCATTTTGCTCGGCGTTGCCCGTGGCCTATTCCTCTTTAGAGCCCAGGCAATGGAAACGCTTTGCCTGTTTGGTTTTGCAAGCAGCCTATGAAGCAACTCTATTGGCTGCCGTGCTGAACTCGCAACGTGGCAGGTCCAATATCGCGCTACTCACTCGACTTGGGGGCGGTGCGTGTGGCAATGATGACAGCTGGATTGATCAGTCGCTGGTATGTGCGCAAAACAAGGTGGAGCAGTACGCCATTGACGTGAGGCGCGTAACTTACAGGAGCAAATAATGCGATAAATGAATGGCAATTTCGCCATCTTCTGATGCGCGCCCACCAATGCCATCCAGATTAGAAAACCCCCGGGTAAGACCCACCGTCGAGCAGCACGTTCTGCCCGTTGATGTAGCCCGCATGCACGCTACACAGATAGGCGCAGGTATTGCCCAGTTCTTGTGGTTGACCCAACCGTCTGGCGGGGTGTTTCTCGATGCGGCGCTGGCGCACTTCCTCGGCTGTCAGCCCCTCACGCTGGGCTTGTGCGGCAAAGTTGCCAGCCAGACGAGAGGTATCAAAGGTACCGGGAAGCAGGTTGTTGATGGTCACACCTTTGGCCACCGTGCTGCGAGCCAGTCCCGCCACAAAGCCGGTCAGTCCGCTGCGTGCGCCGTTGGACAGGCCCAAACCGTCTACGGGTGACTTCACCGCACTGGAGGTGATGTTGACGATACGGCCAAAGCCTCGCTCCATCATGCCATCCACCACCGCCTTGATGATGGCAATAGGTGCCAGCATGTTGGCATCGAGTGCCTTGATCCAGTCTTCACGGCTCCATTGCCGGAAATCACCAGGCGGGGGACCAGCGGCGTTGGTGACCACCATGTCAAAGTTCGGGTGAGCCCCGAAGATGCGCAGGCGCCCCTCTTCGGTGCCCACATCGGCAGCAACGGTGTATACCTTTGCACTGCCAATTGCTTCTAATTTCATAGCGGCTTGTGCAAGCGGATCGGGCGTCCGGGCCACAATGACCACATTTACGCCTTCTCGAACAAGCGCTTCTGCGCAGGCGTAGCCCAGTCCAGCACTGGCACCACAGACGAGGGCTTTCTTTCCGGCTATTCCAAGATCCATATCAGCTTCTATTCTGCAGTGATGTTGCGGGCCTTGATGATGCGTGCCCAGGTCGCCGTCTCGGCCTTGATGTGCGCAGCAAACTCGGCGGGTTTCTGTGTCGCGTCGCTCAAGCCCTGAGCTTTGAGCTGATCCCGAACTGCGGGTTGGGCCAGTATCTCGGCTGCGTCTTTGGCCAGTTGCTCGGCAATGGCGGCGGATGTGCCTGCCGGAGCCAGTAGGCCATACCAGGAGGTCACCACCACACCGCTCACCCCTTGCTCGGCCAGTGTGGGAATTTC
>CAJBMJ010000459.1 GCA_903954045.1 uncultured beta proteobacterium
GAGAACGCGGCGAAGAGTGCTTTGGGGTCATCAAGAATCAACGACTTCCAGGATTCCAGATAGGCTGCGGTTCGCTTGATGGACTCGGAGTTGGCACCAACGCCGAGCAGATTTTGAACAAGGAAAAAGCTGGATGTTTCCGCGATCAGCTCCTCCGTTTCGTATGCATTGCTCCCGTCTCCGGGTCGGCCTGTGAGGTCCCGGCCGATCCGGCTCGAATGTCCTGTGCTATGGCTTGCTTCATGCAACAAAACCGCGTAGAACTTGTCTCGCGCACTCTCAATAACGGTGCCGTTTTCATCAAGGGTATCCACGAACTGGGTATCCACGAACTGGCTACGCAAGGGCATCGTAATTGTGTCCGCTGATGGACTGTAATACGCACGGTTCTGTGCCTCGTACTTCACGGGCACGCCCATCTTGTCTATGAGCTCTTCTAGAGCTGCATGCTTTGCCCACTGTGGTGTTTCTTTTTCGGTATCGGCGGAACTTATCGGGGCGAGATTTGCGACGCTTGATCCGTGAAAAACCACGTAGCTCTGAAGGTAACTCCTACCTTTGACGATACGGGTCATGGCCTTTCCATCCGCATCCAACTTGGGTTTGCCCCCACTGTCCAGCACCGGCATCTTCTTTTCGATGAAGCCCATTTTGTAGATAGGCAATCCCTTGGCCCCTTTCATGACGTGGGGTAAGTCCTTCTCTGCGGTGCCAGACTTCGCCATCTCGCGGGCCATCGCCTGGATTTGCTTGTAAGTCATGTAACGGGCATCTGCCGTTTCTTTGTCCACCATGTCAAAGGTCAACAGGACACGGTTTATGCCGGAATAATTGAGGCCTGACTGGGCATTGTGGGGACGGCTTCCATTGGCTGCCCCTTTCCATGGCTTCTGCCAGATGGAAGTTCCGGCATCAATCGCAGCCACGATGCGTTCTGCAGCCTGCCGATACAAATCGTTGGTGATGCCCTCCATGGTCTTGACGGGTTGCACGGGCTCGGCTGTGTCGTCAACTGCGGGTGTTGCATCATCGGTCGTCACATCGCTGGTCGTGGCCGCACTGGCCGTAGCCGTGTCGTTGTCGGCTGATGGCACTTTGTTCGACTTGACCTTTGGTGATTTTGCTGTTTTGGCGGTGGTGGTTTTGGTCGCTTTTGCCGCCTTGGATTTGGTAGTCGCGTCATTCTCTGCAATCACCACCGGCGCAGCACCTGGCACAAATGCAGCAATGCTGCGCTTGTCGCCAGCGTAAGTGATCTGCACAACGTCATCGACGGCAAGACCATCGGCCTGGTGCACCACGAAGGAGCCTTTGTCGTTGAGCCTTTGCAGCGCCTGGCCCTCGTGAATCGACACGATGACTCCCTTGTACTCGGTCGGCTTGTCGCCGTCCGTTTTGACGTTGTAAACGCGTGCTGTCGTGCCCTCGGGTGCAAAGTGTTGGGCGTGTTCAATCAGTTCTAATTTATCCATGGTGTTCTCCTTGGGGATGGGGTTAAGTTGCTGGGTGGTGCCCGTGCCAACATCGGTTGTGTTTTTCGTTGGTGCGGGGGGTTGTGGGCTGCTCGGTGGCACCGTGCCATCGGGTCCTTGGTCGCGGTCGTTATTGCTGTCATTGCTGTCATTGCCGTTGTTGCCTCTAGGTGGCATTGATGGGTTGAAGGGACGTTCCAGCCATTGCCCATAGGGCCATGACGGATCACTGCTTTCACAGTCAGAATTGCGAGACTGGCCTGACTTCAGGCGGATGCCATTGCGGTCCTCAACAATCGGGAACCGGGTTTTGGCAAGCCACTCCGAATCGGTGCGGTATTGCGGTGCGTAGTGGCGGCCATTGGGTGCGGCCTGGCGCGACCAGGCCGGAACATGCTCTACGGTGTACCGATGCACGTAGGCCGACAATGCCGCTTGGCGCTGTGATCCTGGCAACTGGTTTCCATAAAGCATGCGGGGTTCTGCCATGGCGTTCCTCAAAACTGCCCGTCGATATTGATTTGGCAATACAGGCGACTTTCCACACCCAGCACCAACTGGCGCTTAAAGTGAGCAAACGCCTTGTGCTGCTCCA
>CAJBMJ010000460.1 GCA_903954045.1 uncultured beta proteobacterium
GGCATCATCAAGCACGCCCGTGCTCTGAACGCCATCACCAACCCTGGCACCAACAGCTACAAGCGCCTGGTTCCTCACTTCGAAGCACCGGTCAAGTTGGCCTACTCTGCCAAGAACCGTTCTGCCTCCATCCGTATTCCCTTTGTGGCCAACCCCAAAGGTCGTCGTGTGGAAGCCCGCTTCCCCGATCCTCTGATGAACCCTTACCTGGGCTTTGCCGCCCTGTTGATGGCCGGTCTGGACGGCGTGGAAAACAAGATCCATCCCGGCGAAGCTGCTACCAAAGACTTGTACCATCTGCCTCCCGAGGAAGATGCAAAGGTACCAACCGTGTGCCACAGCCTGGATCAGGCTCTGGAGCACCTGGACAAGGACCGCGCGTTCCTGACCAAGGGTGGCGTGTTCACCGACAGCATGCTTGATGCTTACATTGAGCTCAAAATGGGCGAAGTCACCCGCTTTCGCATGTCGGTACACCCGGTTGAATACGACATGTACTTCTCTCTGTAAAGTCTTCGCCCTCGGGGCGGGCCTTACAGGAAAGGACGGCGCGGGCCGTCCTTTTTTTTGTGGTGAGATGCTTTTTGAAGCATACTTGTCTGGCTAGGCCTGTTTTCCGATGGGTGGATATCGAATGAACATTGCTATTTTTTCTCTTTTGCTGGGTGCCTTGGGTGCGACTGGTGCCTGGGCTCAGGACCGGATATACCGGTGTGGAAACGAGTACACCAATACCGTGTCGGAAGCCCAAGCCAAAAACTGCAAGCTCATTTCGGGTGGCAACGTCACGGTGGTTCAGGCGCAAAAACCCACTCCTGCCGCCGCTGGGGGTGTCAAGTTGGCATCGGTACCGCAACAACGCATGGACTCCGCAGACCAGCGCGCCAGGGATTCGGACGCCCGGTTGATTCTGGAAGCAGAACTCAAGAAAGCCGAATCACGGCAAACCGAGCTACTGAAGGAATACAACAATGGGGAGCCAGAAAAAATGGGCCCCGAGACACGTAACAACCAGAAGTACCTCGACCGCATTGCAGATTTGAAAGCCAGCATTGTTCGCAACGAAGGCGATATTGCTGGAATCCGGCGTGAACTGGGGCGCGTTCCATCCGCAGGCACATCTACAGTGGCCCGCTAGGCGGGTCAGTCCCTTTGTCTTCCTCCTCACTGGCGTCTGGGCGCTTTCATCTCTTTGATTTGCTGGCCACCTTCATAGCGGTGGTGGGCGCGGATGGTTCCGTCCTTTTCTCCAATGCAGCCCTGGAGGACGTGCTTGGCACATCGCGCAGAACGATTGTGGGTTCGTCCTTTGCCCATGCGTTTACGGAACCTTCGCAACTGCAGAATGCACTGGAAGGGGCTAGCGAAAATGCGTTTGCTGCCATGCGCTACGACGCATTCTTGAAACGTACCGGTCAGGATGCGATGCCTGTGCATGTCATCATTACGCGCACAGACCCCGACGAAGAAATCATCATCGAGATGGTTCCCCTGGAGCAGCAGACACGGCAGGAACGTGAGGAGCGTCTTGCTGAGCAGGCCCAGACCAACAAAGAACTCATTCGCAACCTGGCGCATGAGATCAAGAACCCGCTGGGCGGCATACGCGGGGCAGCCCAGTTGCTGGAGATGGAGATTGATTCGCCTGACCTGAGGGAATACACCCAGGTCATCATTCACGAAGCCGACCGCCTGCAAAGTCTGGTAGACCGCCTGCTGGCTCCTCACCGCAGACCGCATATGGTGGGGGATGTCAATATCCACGAAGTATGCGAGCGTGTGCGTTCGCTGATATTGGCCGAGTTTCCCAAGGGCTTGACGGTGGTGCGGGACTACGACACTTCGATCCCCGAGTTTCGTGGTGACCGTGAGCAACTGATTCAAACGGTTCTCAACATTGCGCACAACGCATGTCAGGCTTTGGCAGAGCGCATGGCCGCGGGCGACGCGAAACTGACCTTTCGCACCCGTGTGATGCGGCAAATCACATTTGGCAAACAACGTTATCGGTTGGCATTGGAATTGCATGTGATAGACAACGGACCTGGCGTGCCAGATTCGATCAAGGACCGCATTTTTTACCCGCTGGTGTCGGGTAGGGATGGCGGTTCCGGCCTGGGGCTCACCCTTGCGCAAACTTTTGTGCAGCAGCACCATGGATTGATCGAAGTCGATAGCGTGCCCGGCCGTACGGATTTCAAGATTTTGATTCCGTTACCGTAACTGCAAACTACAGGGGACAGCCAGAACATGAAGCCGATTTGGATCGTAGATGATGACCAGTCCATCCGCTTCGTGCTGGAGAAGGCGCTCTTGCGCGAACGCCTTGCAACGCGGAGCTTTTCCAATCCGCGCGACGTACTTGCGGCCCTAAGTACCGCGTCGGACGAAGACGGCCCTCAGATTCTGGTCAGTGATATCCGAATGCCCGGCGGATCGGGTCTGGAGTTGCTGGAAAAAGTCAAAGCCAAGCTGCCAGGCTTACCAGTCATCATCATGACCGCCTTCTCTGACCTGGACAGTGCCGTCAGTGCTTTTCAGGGCGGTGCTTTTGAATACTTGCCCAAGCCATTTGATCTGCCCAAGGCGGTAGAACTGATCCGGCGTGCGGTGGAAGAAAGCCAGCGTGAAGAAGTAGCCGATGAGGGCATTGCCGAAGCCCCAGAAATGCTGGGTCAGGCGCCAGCCATGCAGGATGTTTTCAGGGCCATTGGCCGTCTGAGTCAGAGCAATGTCACGGTCATGATCACCGGTGAATCAGGCTCGGGCAAAGAATTGGTAGCCCGTGCGCTGCACAAGCATTCGCCGCGCGCAGGTGGGCCCTTTGTGGCGATCAACACGGCAGCCATCCCCAAAGATCTGCTCGAGAGTGAGCTGTTTGGCCATGAGCGCGGTGCCTTTACCGGCGCGCAAACCATGCGACGTGGCCGTTTTGAGCAGGCCGATGGCGGAACCTTGTTTCTGGATGAAATTGGAGACATGCCCTTTGAGTTGCAGACCCGCTTGCTGCGGGTTCTGAGTGACGGGCATTTCTACCGGGTGGGGGGGCACAGTGCCGTCAAATCCAATGTTCGGGTGATCGCTGCAACGCACCAGGACCTGGAGCAGCGCGTCAAGGATGGCGTGTTCCGCGAAGACCTTTTTCACCGCCTCAATGTGATTCGATTGCGCTTGCCGGCCTTGCGCGAACGCAAGGAAGACGTGGCCATGCTCACACGTCACTTTTTACAGCAAAGTGCCAAGCAGTTGGGAGTGGAGTCCAAACGCATCTCCGATGCGGCTCTGGCCTGGGTAGAGAGCTTTGCCTTTCCGGGA
>CAJBMJ010000461.1 GCA_903954045.1 uncultured beta proteobacterium
CCATGGATTTCGCATGTCGGTCAACGTTTCACAAGTTCAGTTCCGGGAACCCGATTTCGTTCAGAGCGTGAGGCGTGCCATAGCAGATGCCGAGATTTCGGCCGAGAACCTGGAGTTGGAAATCACCGAGTCCATGGCCGCTGAGCAGCTGGATTTTGTACTGGCGGTTCTAGACGAACTGCATCAGATTGGTGTCACCGTCGCGATCGACGATTTCGGCACCGGCTATTCCTCCTTGAGCATCTTGCGCCAGTTGCATTTGGACCGGCTCAAGATAGACAAATCGTTTGTCTCCGATTTGAGTGTCATGGAAGGTGTTGCCAAGTCCATTATTGACATTGGACGCTCCTTGTCCCTGGAGTTGATCGCTGAAGGCGTAGAGAAGCAAGGTCAGGCCGACCGATTGTTTGCCTTGGGGTGCAAGGAAGCACAGGGCTATTTGTATTCAAAACCATTGCCACCCGAAGACCTCGAACAATGGCTTTTGCGAGCCAAGGTCTGAACTGCGCACCAAAGAACGGGCGGGTATCCAATGTACACACGACTATTTGGTGCGCTATTTTTTCTGCTTGCTTCATTTGGCACGGCAGGCCAAGCTCTTGCGGGGAAGGTTTCCGACTATTGCTCAAGACCCATTCGGGTTGGCCTGTTCGAATTTGGCGTCCTTTACAAGTCCTCCAGCGGTGACGGTGTCGATGTTCGGTTGTTGAATGCGATCCGCGACCTGACGGGATGCGAGTTTGAGACGGTGGTGCTTCCGCGCAATCGCATCTGGGCAGAGCTGCAAGGCGGCTCACTTGACCTGGCCTCCGCCGCTATTCCCACCCCGGAGCGTAAGTCCTACGGTTATCTTCTGCCTTATATGAAAACCCGCAATGTGGTGCTTATGCGCAAAAGTGTAGGACCCCAAATCAAGACAGTATCGGATCTGCTCGCAAGCAAGATACGTGTGGGCGTGGTGCGGGGCTTCAAGCATGAAACGCTATATGACACTCTCATCAGTGATCTGGATAAGCAGGGAAGGGTCGTTCAGGCCGTGGATGTAGCTGAGAACTTCCGGCTCATTGACGAAGGGCACGTGGATGTCATCTTTAGCCAGCCGATCATTTATAGGCAGTACCTGTCCGAAGACTACATTTCTCAAAAAATGGTTTTCCGGGACTGGGCACCGAAGAGTGAAAACTCCGTTGGAGCCCTGATACTTTCTCGTACCTCATTCAGCGCAGAACAAAGCAGACGCTGGGACGCGCTCATCGTGAGGCTGCAAAAGGACGGCACCCTTTACAACATCTACCGTCGATTCCTCGGGCCTGAGCAAGCCAGCGAACTGGTCTACGCCGGCCCGCGTTTTCCAGACTGAAGGCTGTTCAACGCCAGGGTCGGGGGATTAGCGATTTAGTCGACACTGAAGTACTCACAACAGGATTCTGTATGTCATTTTCACGGTACGTAAGCCATCGTCTCATCGCACTCTTGGTGATGCTGACCGTTGTGGGATGTGGTGGACAAAGTGCTCCGTCGCCAGCTGTAAAGCATGCTGCGCATTTGCAAAAACTGCACGCCCGCCACCTCATTTCGCAAACCGAATCAACGCCTGCGCTGCAGAAGCAAATGCACGCAAAGCTGCGTCAGGCCAATGGACTCAATGGCTTGACCAGCAGCATGCAGGCTAACGGGCGAGTGGTTGACGTTTTTGATGAATGGATTGTCGAGAGTGCTGGTTCAAGCACTCCGGTGGAAACCCGCATAACTTATGTGGTGTATTCCTTTATGTCGGAAACTGTTCTTGCTACCGGAAAGGTAGATCCGCAAGGGTCCGTCAATACCGAGGTATGGCGCAGAACAGGCGACACCTGGTGCCCCATCGTCACCGGCCTGATTTTTTCAACCAGCGCCACGTTGCGCCGCACACTCAATTACGACCGAACCCAGGGTATCGCCAAGCTCGATTTTCTGGTGGGTACCGTTGACGGTAGCTTGGGGGAAATCGCGTTCGTTGACAAAAAACCCACCAATGCCATTTGCAGCAGCAACGACGTGGAGCCTATGTATGGCGCGGGGTTCTACAACCCAGTTTTGAAATCGGCCACTGGCACCCCATTTACTCGCCTCAAGATGGTGGACGTGAACGAGCTCACCGGGGTTGGCGGCAACTATCGGGTGTATCCGGGGGTGAAGTACATGTTTGGCTGGGGGCCTCAGGCCTGTCCAGCCAGTCTGGTGGATGGACAAACTGGCAATTGTGTTCGCGGCCCCACCACACATGCTGGTCTGGTCGGAGCCAAGCTGACCGACGGCGTGGCAGCCTCCGGCAGTATTCTGGCTGGTGTCATTGATCCGGCAGATACCCCCTACACCAGCAACTTCTCCATCCTTGACTTTGATGCGGTGATCAGCATTAACGCAGGTGGCGATCCTGTCAATGGTGCGAGCTTTCAATACGCCGTGAGCATGGCATCAGGTGCCAGCAACATTCTGGGTACCAAAATCCTCACATCGAGCGGCGGCGAAAACCCGCTGGGGCAACAAGGCTACTTTGACAAGAGCCGCTGGGTCAGTTTTGGCCCAGCCGCCAATACCCCCCCGCTAGGTTTACTTGATTCCCGCTCGGTGGTTCTGATGCCGTCCTCCGGGTCAGTGGGCATGACTTACAACTTCATGCAGCCCATGCTCCTATGGACGCCAAGCCTGTTGTTGCAAGACCTTTATATCAACAGCCCTGGCTATCTATGCCGTTACCCCTCGGGTGGCGGCGGCTGCACTGCCTTGGGCGAATCATTTATGCAGGTGGGTTTCCCGCCTGTCGGCATAGTGCCCGGTGCCAACTATTTTGCCGCACCCTATTCGGGCAATACCCTTTTTGCGCCCCTGAAGTCTTTTTTGTCGACCGGGGAGGCGCAAGAACAGCAACGCAAGTACATTTTTTACGCGGATACGCGCGAACTCCACCCCGGCAAAATGGGGCAGCCTTACGCTGCGATGTTTCGTCCCAGACTGCTCACCGACACTGCGTCGCCCCCTCTTGCGATGACCCTGCCAGGCGGTTTGGTGGGCGACTTTGTGGTCCCCATAAACAGCTCTCAACCACAACCCACGGTGACGGTTGGACAGATGGAGTTCTTTGCCGCCAAGGATTATTTGGGTGACAGCCGGGCCTACCAGATCATCCGCTTTGACGACACGGGGTCTGTAGCGCCCTCAGACACCAGCGGGCGGCAGTTGGTTGCCGGTGGCGTGATGTTTTGCACGTCGAAGTTGGCACCACCGGGGTCGCCGGTGGCCATCAGCGGTGCCGCATGCGTCGTTCCCCGTCCCAATGCCGTGGGAGCCGAAGGGTTTAGCATAGCTTCCGCCTTGGACATTTTGCCCAGTGCTACTTACCAGGCTTCGCCCAGCAAAGTGGGTTATACGATTTCACCTTCGGGCATTGTTTACCTCAACTACATTGCACAAAGCGGTGCCATTGCTACCATCAACGCCACGGACCCTAGCCAGAAATGGAGCGCGGGCAACAGCGCTTGGGATGTCCTGAGCACAGGGCGGCTTGCCGCCTGCCTGCAAACCTTGAAAGCACAACCCTCGCCCCCTAGCAAGAATTTGGGGTTCTGGAGTCGATTGGGGGCAGTTTTTGAGGATGTGGTTTTCTATACCATCGTCGACGCAGCAGCAGAAGCGGTTATGGGTCCCTTTGGACCTGTTCTTGCCGACATGGTTCTAGGCATGGGTGAGAGCTACCTCGAAGACCAGGCCAATGCTACCGGCGACCAGAGCTACCTGCAGATTTACGGCGGTAGTGTGCTGACGACCACTTGCCAAGTTGACTGAACGTACCGTAATCGTGCATTTCATCTCTTTGATCCTGCTGACGTAGCAGCTCGTTTTTGCAGGCGAACGCCGGATAAACCCCTACAAAATTTTTCTGAAGGGTACTTGACGTGCCTCA
>CAJBMJ010000462.1 GCA_903954045.1 uncultured beta proteobacterium
ATCAGCAGGCTGCTCAGGCCCAGAACGGCCAGCTGCAGCTTGATGAAATATCCATAGGCAAGGGCAATGCCCAGTGCAAGAAGCAGATTCACCACTATCGCCGCCCGCAGCGCACGGTCCAAGCGTGGAACCAGTTTTCGGATTTCAATCATGCTGCGCATGAAGAGAATTCCCAGGGCCATGGTCACGCAAAAACCAACGCCGGTGGCCGTGTTGACCCAGTAGGGCGAGTCACCCCACAGGTATTCGACACCCAGGCCGTTGAAGGATGCAAAGGACAAAGCCAACCCAATGCAATAGCAAACGTACAGCAGGTAGCGCCTAGAGCGCAAAGACAGATAGAGCAGGAAGTTGAAGCCCATCATGCCAATCAACATGCCAAAGTACGCGGCATGGCTCATGTAGTCCATGCGCTCGTACTGGTGAAACGCGTCGCGCTGCCATAGCCGTCCGGGAATCTCCAGATTCACCTCTGACTGAAAGCGCATGTAAACGGTGGACTGAGTTCCAGGTTTGACCGACAACGGAAACACATAAAAGTGGTGCTTGTAGGGACGTTCGGAAAACGGCCGCAAGTACCCGGTGTTCACAACGTCATAGGCGCCTGCGTCGTTGGGGGTAAACAGCTGGACGCTGGAAGCCAGCCGGGGGTACATGAACTCCATCATTGCTTCAACCGGTTTGGCGCTGGAGTTGTTCAAGTCCAGTTTCAGCCAGTAGGCAAAAGGAGTTACCCCGAACTTCAAAGACCAGGCCGGTGCCTGCCCCGAAGTGAATTGCTGGTTTGCTACCACGTCGGCTATGCCAAGCTTGCCTGTGCGGTCTTCGAGAATCTGAAATTGCTCGGTCAGTGAGATCGGGGCATCTGCCAGCGCCGAAACTTCCAGAGCCCGTTCCAAGGCGTAAGCCACGGACACAGAACTCCACAACCCCAATACAAACAGCAGGGGAAGAAGGCGGCGTTGAATAAATAGAGCGTCCATAGGGACTTGCTGAATCCGACGTAGTAAGGCACAAAGCTTAACCGCACGACCTTTGTCGAGGGAAATGGCTGTGTTTTGCTGTAAATTTGCTAGCTGGCCACGCGTATATTGCAAGGGCTAAGAGCACTTTTGACGCTTAAGGAGGTGGGTATGGGACTGATTTTCTGGATCATTGCAGGTATTGCCGTGGTGTACCTCATCACGCTTTACAACAGCCTGGTGAATGTCAAAAACGCCGTCTCCAAGGCGTGGGCCAACGTGGACGTACTGCTCAAGCAGCGCCACGACGAATTGCCCAAACTGGTGGACACCTGCAAGCAGTACATGCAGCATGAGCAAGTCACGCTGGAGAAAGTGATTGCCGCTCGTAGCCGGGTGTCCGACGCGCGTGAAGCTCACAACGTGGGCGCCCTGGGCGCAGCCGAGGGCATGCTGCGCAGCGGATTGGGGCAGTTGTTTGCGCTGGCAGAAAACTACCCGGACCTCAAGGCCAATGAGCAGTTTCTGCACCTGCAGTCGCGTATCAGCGGCCTGGAAAGCGCCATTGCCGACCGGCGTGAGTTCTACAACGAAAGCGTGAACATCAACAACGTGGCTATCGAGCAGTTTCCTGGCCTGCTGGTCGCGCGGATGTTTAACTTCAAGGCCTTCGAGCTACTCAAGTTTGCTGCCGAAGAACTCAAGGACGTCGACATCGCCCAGCGCTTCAAGGGCTGAACTTTATGCTGGTTGGTGCGCTGCGATTTGTGCGCAGCCAGAACATACAGCGGGTCCTGGCCGTGGCCTACGTGGGCCTGTTTGCCGGTGCGTTACGGATCGGCCCCGGCCCCGGCCTGACCGCTTGTCTGGGAGCCGCAGCCCTGTTGGGCGCTATAGGCTGGACGGCATCGTTGCGGCGCGCGCGTGCCATTGCAGAGCTGGCCACCTCGCGCATTGCATCGGCAGCACAAGGCTATGTGGAGCTGATGGGTCGCGCCAGCGTCGACCCCCAGCACCTGATCTTCAGCCCCATGAGCAATGTGCAATGCGTCTGGTACCGCTACCGCCTGTACTCCAAGGACAACTCCAAGAAAGAGTGGGAAGAAATTGACAGTGGGACGAGTAGCGCCACATTCGAGATCAGGGATGAAACCGGCGTCTGCAACATTGATCCGGACCATGCAGAAGTGATTGCGCCCGAGGTACGTACCAGCTATCCCGGCGACAACAAGCTGGTGGAAGAGTTTTTGTTTGGCGGGCGCATGATCTATGTGCTGGGTGAGTTCTCCACCATCGGCGGAGCCAACGCTGCCCTGAGCCTGCGCGAAGACGTGAGCGCTCTGCTCGCCAGCTGGAAACAGGACAAAACAGGTTTGCACCGCCGTTTTGACCGCAATGGTGACGGCCAGATAGATCTGCAGGAGTGGGAAGAAGCGCGCCGTCAGGCAACCCACAGCGTAGAGCAGGAACACCGCGCCATTCGAAGCGCCCCCGGCATACACATGATGCGCGCACCGCAGGACGACCGTCTCTTTTTAATGTCCCCTCTTTCCCCGCAGAAGCTGCGCCAGCGTTTCTTGCGCTGGAGCTGGTTTCACCTGGCAGTAGGGCTGTTGGCAGTCGGGGTGATCATCAGGTTGGGCTAACTACTGCCGGTCCAGCAGTCTCCACAATTCCTCCACTTTTTGTTTGCACAGTAGGTACCGTCCCCATTCCGGGGCGCAATTTGAGGAGACTGTGCATGACGTACTTCACAAGAAACCGTTGGACGCAGCTGGCGCTGGGTCTGTGGATCGCCGCCGGGCTGAGCGCCTGCGGTGGTGGCGGACCCGATGCGTTGGTGACCAATACAGGCGACAGCAACACTGCCGCAGCAGGGTCGGCAGTGGAAACCGCAGCCGTGGTATTGACTGACGACCGGGCCCGACTGGGCCAGCTGATTTTTGGCGACCCCAACCTGTCTGAACCGCGCGGTACCGCTTGTATTGGATGCCATCGGCCAGCTACCGGCTTTGCGGGAAACCACGGCTCACGCATTGGCGTAGCGCTGGGCAGCGCACCGGGAGCGCTTGGCCTGCGCAACTCCATGACCAACAGCTACTCGGCTTTGGTTCCTGCGTTCTCGTTTATTACCCAGGATGGCGTAACCGAAGCGAGTGGGGGACATTTCTGGGACGGCAGGGCAGACACGCTGGCATTGCAGGCGCTGGGACCCTTTCTCAACCCGCTGGAGATGAACAACCCCAGCAAGCAGGCCGTGGTTGCCAAAATAGCGGCCTCACGATACGCGCCACAGTTTCGCCAGCAGTTCGGAGCCAACATATTTAACGACCCTGAACTGGCCTTTACCCAAATAGGCGTGGCCATTGAGGCATTTGAACGCGCTGCATTGCAGCCCTTCAGCTCCAAATACGATGCGGTGGTACGCGGAACAGCAACCTTCACGGCGCCCGAGGCACGCGGCATGGCTTTGTTTCAGGACCCCAACCGGGCCAATTGCGC
>CAJBMJ010000463.1 GCA_903954045.1 uncultured beta proteobacterium
GCCATGGTGCTACTCCTTAAGCTTGGCCACGTGCGCGCAGATCGGCGAGCACAGAATCAATACCGTTTTTGTCGATCAGGCGCAAACCTGCATTGCTGATACGCAGGCGAACCCAGCGGTTTTCAGTCTCAACCCAGAAACGGCGGTATTGCAGGTTCGGCAGGAACCGGCGCTTGGTTTTGTTGTTGGCGTGGGAAACATTGTTCCCGACCATGGGGCCTTTGCCCGTGACTTCACATACGCGTGCCATGTGGACACTCCGATATCGAAACGGTTTTCACTGGCGATCTGCACGGGCTAGCCCCAACAGATCTCGCTCAAACCTCACCTCGCCAAGAAAAAGGGTGGCGGTAACCCTATGCTGTTTCCAGCAAAGCCGCTGATTATAGCCTTATTCCTGCTGCTCCAGGAAGCGCTGGGCGTCCAATGCCGCCATGCAGCCGGTTCCGGCACTGGTGATGGCCTGGCGGTAGACGTGGTCCTGCACATCGCCTGCTGCAAAAACGCCGGGGATGCTGGTCTGGGTTGCAAAGCCTTTGAGGCCGCCCTGGGTGACGATGTAGCCGCCTTCCAGATCAAGCTGCCCCTGGAACAGATCTGTGTTGGGCGAGTGTCCGATGGCGATGAAACAGCCTTTGAGGGTGATGTCTTCGGTGCTGCCATCACTGACGCTCTTCAGCCGAATACCGGTGACTCCGGTGGAGTCTCCCAGCACCTCGTCCAGTGTTTTAAAGGTTTTGAGTTCTATCTTTCCGGCAGCTACTTTCTCCATCAACTTATCTACCAGGATGGGCTCGGCCTTGAATTTGTCCCGACGGTGCACCAGGTAGACCTTGCTCGCGATGTTGGAGAGGTACAGTGCCTCTTCCACGGCCGTATTGCCTCCGCCCACTACACAGCAAAGTTCGTTGCGGTAGAAAAACCCATCGCAGGTCGCACAGCCGGATACGCCACGGCCCATGAATTCGGTCTCGGAGGGCAACCCCAGGTACTTCGCAGAGGCTCCAGTCGCAATGATCAGTGAGTCGCAGGTGTAGGTGCCGCTGTCGCCGGTCAGGGTAAAGGGGCGTTTGGACAAATCTACGGCGCTGATATGGTCAAAAACGATATCGGTCTTGAAACGCTCGGCGTGCTCCAGAAAGCGTTGCATCAAGTCCGGTCCCTGAACGCCATGCACGTCAGCGGGCCAATTGTCCACTTCGGTGGTGGTCATCAGTTGACCGCCTTGCGCCATGCCCGTAATCAAGACGGGGTTGAGGTTGGCGCGCGCGGCATAGACGGCAGCGGTGTAACCCGCCGGTCCTGAGCCCAGAATAAGTACTCTGGCGTGGTTGGATTGGGACATGAATAACCTTTAGTTGATGCGATTGAAAGCGTCGGATGGGGTGTACATTTCAATTTTGATTGTAAGAACCCTCACCCTACCCGACAGAACCCCCAAACTATGGCCATGCTTAGTAACCTGGATTTGATTCGAAGGGTAAACCTATTTGCGAGGTTGACGCCCTCGCAGGCTGAGCTTTTGGCCGGTTCGGTGGTCAAGAAGCGCTTCAAGCGCGGCGAGCTCATCGTAGCGCAGGGCCAAACCTCCGAGGCACTTTTCATTATTCTGACTGGGCGGGTACGTGTTGTTATGGCGGATGACCATGGCGGCGAAGTTATTCTGGCCACCTTGCGGGCAGGTGATTACATCGGCGAAATGAGCCTGATTGACAATGCCCCCCACTCGGCCTCGGTCAAGTGTGAGGCCATTTCTGATGTGCTTATCCTGGGGCGCGACGAGTTTGGTCAGTGCCTGTCCGAGAATTTCGCCCTGGCGCAGGCAGTCATGCGCGGGCTGGTGCAGCGCCTGCGCAGTGCAGATCAAAAAATCGGCTCGCTGGCCCTGATGGGCGTCTATTCCCGCGTGGCCAATGTCATGCTTGAATATGCCTTGCCCGATGAAGAGGGGCATTTGATGATTCGGGAAAAAATTTCCCGTCAAGACATTGCCAAGATGGTGGGCGCATCACGTGAAATGGTGAGCCGGGTCATGAAAGATCTGGAATCACAGGGTTTTCTGCAAACGCTTGAAAACGGCCAAGTGCAGGTGCATGAGCGCAGATTGACCGAGCGTTGACCTTGTGAAGGGTCTGGGCTCGGGTATGCTAGCCCGCAGCCATTTTTTATGACCTATTCACTACACACACTCCATTCTTCCAAGGCGACTACCGCGTCTGAACCGACAGGCCTCGGGCGTTTTGCCGGTGAAATCGCCCTTATCGCAACTTTTTTGCTGATTTCGCTCTGGTTGATTGCGCTTTTGAGTTATTCGCCACTGGATGCGGCCTGGTCGACCTCGGGCGGGGGCTTACCTGCGGCCAATCGGGCGGGGCGTTTGGGTGCCTGGATTGCAGATGCCAGCTATTTCTTGGCAGGGTTTTCGGTGTGGTGGTGTGTAGCCATCAGCATTCGTCTATGGCTTGCTTTGCTGGCGCAACGCCTGCGCAGCGATGTCTTGGACTCCCCTGCGGAGCAGCCCCACACTGCAGATACTGCGTCGCTAGGGCAGAGGCTGGCTTTTTGGTTGGGCCTGCTTTTGTTGATGTACGGCAGTACCACGCTGGAGTGGACCCGGCTTTACCGTCTGGAAACTTTGTTGCCCGGGCACAGTGGCGGTGCCCTGGGCTATATGCTGGGACCGTTGAGCGTGAAATGGCTGGGCTTTGCGGGTTCGGGGCTGTTCGCAATTGTTTTGGGGGTGGCCGGTGCAGCACTGGTGTTTCGATTCTCTTGGATGCACCTGGCCGAGCGTATCGGTGCACATATTGACACCCTGATTGAATCCCAGCGGGAAAAGCGGGAGATTGCGCAGGACATGGAATTGGGCCAGCAAGCCATGCGGGAGCGAGAAGAAGTGGTGCATGAGGAGCGAGAAGAAGTGGTGTTGCATCACCCGCAGCCGGTGGTTATTGAAACTGCTCCCATGGAGTTGCCCCCCAGCGCGCGGGTGGCGAAAGAGCGCCAAAAACCCCTGTTCTCCGAAATGCCGGACAGTCGCCTGCCCCAGGTGGCTTTGCTGGACGGTGCCCTGGCACGCCAGGAGACAGTCGCGCCCGAGACCCTGGAAATGACCAGCCGCATGATCGAAAAGCGGCTCAAGGATTTTGGTGTGGAGGTCAAAGTAGTGCTGGCCCAGCCCGGCCCCGTCATTACCCGCTATGAAATTGAGCCCGCAACGGGCGTCAAGGGCTCGCAGATTGTGGGATTGGCCAAAGATCTGGCCCGTTCATTGAGTCTGGTATCCATCCGCGTGGTCGAGACTATCCCGGGCAAGACGACCATGGCATTGGAGTTGCCCAATGCCAAACGACAGAGCATTCGTTTGTCAGAAATTTTGGGCTCTCAGATCTACAACGAAGCCAAATCCATGCTGACCATGGGCTTGGGAAAAGACATCATTGGTAACCCTGTGGTGGCCGATTTGGCCAAAATGCCGCATGTGCTGGTGGCCGGTACCACCGGATCGGGCAAATCGGTCGGTATCAACGCCATGATTCTGAGCCTCCTGTACAAGGCCGAAGCGCGTGATGTGCGCCTGCTGATGATCGACCCCAAGATGCTGGAAATGTCGGTGTACGAGGGCATTCCACACCTGCTGTGCCCCGTGGTGACCGACATGAAGCAGGCCGCCAACGGGCTGAATTGGTGCGTGGCTGAAATGGAAAAGCGCTACAAGCTCATGAGCAAGATGGGCGTGCGCAATCTGGCAGGTTTCAATGTCAAAATTGACGAGGCCAAGGCGCGCGGAGAGTTTGTTTACAACCCATTTAGTCTGACGCCTGAAAGCCCGGAACCCATCGACCGCTTGCCGCATATCGTGGTGGTGATTGACGAACTGGCCGATCTGATGATGGTGGTCGGCAAGAAGATTGAAGAGTTGATTGCCCGTTTGGCTCAGAAAGCGCGTGCGGCTGGTATCCATCTGATTTTGGCGACCCAGCGTCCCAGCGTGGACGTAATTACCGGGCTGATCAAGGCCAATATCCCGACCCGCATTGCATTTCAGGTGAGCAGCAAGATCGATAGTCGCACCATCCTCGACCAGATGGGGGCGGAGGCTCTGCTGGGTATGGGTGACATGCTCTATATGCCCAGCGGCAC
>CAJBMJ010000464.1 GCA_903954045.1 uncultured beta proteobacterium
AGTTTTCCAAGCGGTTTCAATCACGAAATACGGATACCCCAAATTTTTGGCGCAACGAGTCTGTAGCAACCGAACGGCTGGGCTACGGCGCCATTTCTTTTTTGGCACTACCTGCTTCAACCTCTTTGCAGCTGGGCGTACAGACCGCTTGAGATTTTCCAAACAGAGTGCGTCTGGCCAGAAATTCACGTGATCGATGTTTTCCGCACATGAAACACGACATGGTGGAAGTTGTCTGCAGGGTGCTGCTTCCAAACGGAGAACCGGAAACCTTGGCTTTGTAGCGCAAGCCGTCATCGAGGATGGCTGTCTTCGTAGGTGCTCTGGACATGCCCTATTTTAGTTGCAGTGCAGCAAATGCCTTTCTGGCCTTCCCGGAGCGCAATGTCTCCTATGCTCATCAGCTGGACCAGTGCATGTAGCCGAAGGCGTAACGGATGTTCTGGCCACGGCACGCCAACCTCTCCATTGGCGCCCAGGTATTTGCACGACGAACCCTCGCCTACCTTTTGATAAACCTGGCTTCGGGCGCCGAATAGGAGACCTGACTGCTGATGTTCGCATGCCTAACCAACCGGCCCAATCTCTGCAAACTTTCTGGCCAGACCTTCGCTCTGTGAACGGCTGCCCAGAAGTGCACTTTTCTGGCTTTTGAGCGCGGTATTGATCCCGCTTCGACGATCCATCACTTGATTTCATCCTGGTGGCCCGAGGGCCACCAGGATGGCCGCGTTTCATAATCCGGCCATTACTGAGGTGCTGCTGGAGGTGTCTTGCACGAACAGACCGGCAGACTCTTCCTATGCGCACGTTGCCAGGCCCAAGTCCTGGTTTGCAGCCAATGTGACCGTGGCCATCGCTACTGCGCCAATGGCTGTGCAAATATCACCCGTCGAAGCCGCCAACGCGAGGCCAGTAATCGCTACCAGCAAAGTCGCACCGGGCGTCACAAACACGCAGCGCGCATGCACCAATGGCGCAAACGTCGCGCCGCCTCAGCAAAGATAGTGACGCATCACGGTTCCCAGGACAACCCTACCGATGCTGTACTGCCGGTCAACGAATCAACCCCGGCACTCCCGCCAGATTCACAGTCCCTATCGCTATGTACATCGTCAACATCCGATTCAATTGTGGTCGCCACCACCCACAGCGTCATAGTTGCGCCAGACTGGCGCTGCCACTGGTGCCAATCATCCTGTCCAGCGCTGGTGCGACAAGGCTTTCTTCGCCACAGCAGGCGGGTGCGTAATGGTTGTTACCTCTGAACTGCGCGCCCAGATCCTGCGTCTGTACCTGGCCGACCAATGGCGTATCGGCACCATTTCCCGCCAACTGCATCTTCACCGCGATACCGTGGGGCGTGTCTTGGCCATCTCCAGTGTGCTGCGTGTACCTGCCGCCGTGCCGCTGCGCTTGATTGACCCCTTCATGCCCTTCATTCAGGAGACGCTGGCCAAGTTCCCCACGCTGGCGGCCAGTCGCCTGTACGCCATGGTCCAAGAGCGCGGTTATGGTGGCGGCAGTTCGCATTTCCGCCACATGGTGGCGCCACTGCGTCCCCGGCCTGCAGCCGAAGCGTACTTGCGACTTCGCACCCTGGCCGGTGAACAGGCCCAAGTGGACTGGGCCCATATGGGATATGTGATGGTTGGCAAAGCCAAGCGGCCGTTGATGGCCTTCGTGATGGTGCTGTCGTATTCCCGGCGCATCTTCCTGCACTTCAGCCTGAATGCCCAGATGGACAGCTTCCTGCGTGGCCATGTTCTGGCATTTGAGGCATGGGGCGGTGTTCCCAGGGTCATTCTCTCGGACAACCTCAAGAGCGCCGTGCTGGAGCGCGTAGGGGATGCCATCCGGTTCAATCCGCAATACCTGGCCTTTGCAGCCCACTACCGGTTTGAACCACGCCCCGTTGCAGTGGCACGCGGTAATGAGAAGGGACGGGTTGAACGCTCAATCCGCTATATCCGCGACAACTTCTTTGCCGCCCGTGTCTTCACTGACGTGGCGGACCTCAACGCCCAGGCCAAAGCGTGGACGGACGGGCCTGCGTCTACCCGGCCATGGCCAGAAGGTGTGCAGTTAACCGTGGCCCAGGCGTTTGAGGCCGAGAATCCCAAACTGATGGCACTGCCCATGGATGGCTACCCGGTGGATGCTCGTCTTGAGGTATCGGTGGCCAAGACGCCCTATGTGCGTTTTGACCTCAACGACTATTCCATCCCGCACACCCATGTACAGCGTACCGTAACGGTGCTGGCCAGCGCTGATCGGGTCCGGGTGCTTGATGGCGAGGTGGTGCTTGCCGACCATGTGCGCAGCTATGACAAGGGGGTGCAGGTCGAGGTTGCCGCCCATGTGGAGGCTCTGGTGCAGCAAAAACGCGGTGCTCGCCAGCACCGGGGAATGAACCGACTGACCCAATCGGTACCGGCCATGGCGGATCTGTTGACCAGCGCCGCCGCCAAAGGCCATCACCTGGCCTCCATGACGCGGGTGCTGGGTCAAATGCTGGACCACTACGGCGCACCAGCCATGCAAGAGGCCGTGCTCGAAGCCCTACGCCGGGACGTGCCGCACTACAACGCGGTACGCCATGCTCTGGAGCGTGCGCGCCAGGAACGACAGGATGCCCCACTGATCGTGCCGCAACTCTCCGAGCGAGCCCAGCGCATGGATGTGACGGTTCAGCCGCACCGCCTGGACGCTTATGACGATTTGCAAGCACCCACCCCTGACACCGATGTTGAAGAGGACGCCCAATGAAGAACAGCACACCGAAGAGCAGCACACCAGTCAGCGTCAACATGGCGCAACTCCAAGCCCGCGCCAAGGAACTGCGACTGGCCGGACTGCTGGCCCACTGGGACACGCTGGTGTGTGACCCCGCCCGACTGGCTTGGGTGACCGAATTGCTGGGGTGGGAGGAAACTGAGCGTGACCAGCGCAGTCTGGAGCGCCGGTTGCGCGCATCCCACATTGGCAAGTTCAAGCCGTTGGCAGACTATGAATGGGATTGGCCCAGGCGCTGTGACCGCCAGGCCATCCAGGAACTGATGACGCTGTCGTTCATGGCAGACGCCAGCAACGTGATGCTGGTGGGGCCCAACGGGGTCGGCAAGTCCATGTTGGCATGCAATCTGGGCCATCAGGCCTTGATTCAAGGCCACACGGTGCTGTTCATCACTGCCGGTCAATTACTGGGCGAACTGGCGGCGCTCGACAGTGACTCCGCCTTGCGCCGTCGCCTCAAGCATTACGCGGCACCGGATTTGCTTCTGATCGACGAGGTGGGGTACTTGTCGTACTCCAACCGGCATGCCGATTTACTGTTCGAGCTGATCAGTCGGCGTTACGAGCACAAGAGCACGGTCATCACCACCAATCGGGCGTTCAAGGAATGGCACGAGGTGTTTCCCAATGCCGCTTGCGTGGTGTCGCTGATTGACCGGCTGGTGCACCGCTGCGAGATCGTGGCCATTGAGGGTGAGTCGTACCGGCTCAAGGAGGCCAAGGCACGTTCAGAGAAGAAGGCGGCAACCCGTGCCGCTGCGCCCCGCAAAGGCAAAACATTATGACGCGGCGCAAGCTGGTGTTGAGACAGCGATCACACGAAGAAGGCAACAGTTCCACTATGTGGGAGTTGCCAACGCATTGGACAGCCGCCCAAGCCTTGGCGGTATTTGAGGTTCTGGACGATCTGAGGGATCTGGTTGTGGCCGGCTACGCGCAGAAGATTCAGCAGGCTGCGCGCCTAGACCGCACCGTCACAACGCCATCCCTGCCAGCAAATATTGATAATGGGGATGTGCCGTTCTAGGTCGGCAATGGGCTGGAAGTTGACAGTCATGAAGGCGACTTTCTGACACTAAACGAAAGCCAATACAACGGCACACGAACAGAATCACTTCATTGCAATTTGAAAAAGTGAAGTCTCTATTTTCAACGCTCGATTCTATTCACATTACTTCATTCTTTCATTTGAAGTTTGCTTCGCACTTCATCAACCACTTCGTTAATGGCAGAAATGACGACATGAGGATTAGTGGCGTGAATATAGTGCGTCGTGTCTTGAACAATGGCATGTGTTCCATTGGTGGACAGTCTGGCCATGGCGCCATGGCCTCGTTGAAATTCAGCTAGAAACTGATTGCGCTGCCGCAGGGTGGCCTTGGAAAGGACGGGGACAGTGGACCAATCTCCAGTATCGCTCGCGCTGAGTATCTTGATAGGCATGGAGCCATAATTTCTTTTTGAATTTACTACACGCATTGAGTCTTTTTTAAACTGTTCGAAAAGAGAAATTTGATTCGAGTACCGTCTCGGGTCAAGGTCTTTTTCTTTCAGGATGTCTTTCAATTCAAGCGGGTAAGTCGGGTCATATTCAAAGCAATTGTTGGGATCGGGTGAAGAATGGCTGTGTTTGCCACGTTTGATTTCAGCGAAACAATTTCTGAGATGGATGCTGTTAAATTTGTTGTATTCGTCAAAAATTCGAATCCGCTCAGATTGATGTGGGATGCTTGGGTCGATCAGCACCATGCCTAAAGTTCTTTCTGAGTGTTTGTCCGCAAACAGGAGCGATTCGTACCCCCCCATTGAGTGCCCGACAAGCACCAATGGGCCTTCTATATTTGCAGCTTTGATGGCAGCTTCCATATCTGCCGTAGTGTGCTTAATGTCTTGCACAAAGGGGCTTGGATCGCTGAAACCGTAACCAGCTCTGTCCCATGCGCATGTTCGAGTTTTTTCAGAAACAGGGACCTGCACGTTGCGCCAGTTAGCGGCCCAGTCACCTAAACCCGCCGTAAAGATAACGGTTGGCGACCCGCTTCCTATGCAGTACAAGTGGATCTTTCGTTTGCCAGGAATCTCAATGAGTAACTTCGGCTTTAAATAAGCAGTAAAACTTTGATCTGGTAAATCCTTTGGAGGAGGTTCAGTTTGCGCAAAAGTAGCGGAAATTTGAAAACAGAGCGGCAGTGTTAACACGATTGCGAGCAATCGGTAACGACTAAGAATTGGCCCAACAATAGACATGTAAATTCTTTCTGATTGGGCTCATTATGAGGCGCAACTGGTAAGCAGATTTGGGCTAGTGCAAATTCCAAATCTGTTCTGTTCCGATTATCGAATCGCATTCGACGATGTGAGGTCGTACGAGAACGCCTCTAAAAGACATCGCCATCCATTTGTTTTCAGAGCAAAGTCTACCGCCGAAGGCGGCGCCTCTTCGCGGGTAAACACTGAATCTCGTAACGCATATGGGAGTACAAACGCCTACCGCAATCCAGCGTGTCAGGGAGACAGCATGAAGTTGAGATCAGTATTCAGAGTGTTGATGGGCAACAATTTACATATCAGGGGAAGCGCAATTGATATTCGCAGATGGTTGGTGATGTTTGGCTTGCTATTGGGTTTTTCCGCCCATAGCGCAGATATAAAAATCGGTGAAAGCTTTGCGATCGACAGCAAGATCATGGGCGAAGAACGCACCGTCCTGGTGTATTTGCCCAAGGGCTATGCGGCGGTTCAATCCCGGTTTCCGGTGCTGTACGTGACCGACGGCGATGCGCACGGTCTGTCCGCTGCAAGCAGCGTCGACTTTCTATCGAGTACGGGCAGCATGCCGGAAATGATCGTCATCGGTATTGCGAATACAGATCGAATGCGCGATCTGCCACCAAGCCCGTCCACTGATCCGCGTTGGCCATCTACTGGTGGCGCCGACCGTTTTCTCAGGTTTATCGAGGAAGAGTTGATGCCAGCAGTAGACAAGCGCTACCGCACGGCGCCCTACAAAGTGTTCGCCGGTCATTCTGTGGGTGGTCTGTTTGCCATCAACGTGTTCCTAACCCATCCCAACGCGTTCGATGCCTATATCGCAGCAAGTCCTTCTTTGTTTTGGGACGATCGGCTCCTGATCAAGAAGGCCGAGGCGCGTTTTGTCGGCAACAAAGCGCACGGTGTGCTGTTCATGAGTATGGGCGGTTCTGACGGCGACGAAGAAAAGATGATGCGTGAGCCATTTGATGCGATGAAGCATATTCTGGAAAAACAGGTCGGTCCTGATTTCGTCTTCGACACTGAAATTTTCGCGGATGAAAGCCATAGCAGCGGGGTATTGCGCAGCTTTTACCGCGGCATGAAGAAAGCGTTTTTTGATTGGCCAGCGTCGCCAGATCTCAGCTTTGCGCAGGTACTAGAGCACTACGCCAAGCTTTCAAAGCGGCTTCACTACACGGTCATGTCACCTGAAGGGGCGATAAACCGTCTTGGATATACCCTGGCGAGCCAACAGAAGTTTGGTGAAGCCATTGAGGTGATGAACTGGTACACCAAAAACTACTCCACATCAGCCAACGCATACGACAGTTTGGCCGAGGTGCTGGAGCAAGCAGGCAAGTTGGTCGAGGCAAAGGTGCAGAGTGAAAAAGCGGTGGCATTGGCACTGGTCAATAAGTCGCGGAATGTCGGCGTCATGAAGGCGAACCTGGAGCGCATTAGCGGGCGGTTGAACAAACAATAGTGAGGAAGTCTGACCGGTCGCCATACCACCGTTGCACAGGCGACCGCCAGTCCGAGGCGTTTATTGTTGATGCGGATAGACGTGTCCGAGACTCTGCTGCCGGTACCCACCGACAACTTCCGGCGAAATCGTAGGGCTGCTTTCGACAATTCGGCGGGTATTCTTAGCAACGGGTTGATGGCTGCGATGCGTCTGGAGAGTGTCATAGATGCCAACGGCTGCTATAGAGCAGGCATATCGCAAAACTGTAAGACAGGAATCGCGGCATTGCGGGTCCACGTTTCGCCGCATACCTGTCATCCAAATTTGAGTGCCCGGTTCAAAGAATTTTGGCTGGCTCTTGTGGGCTGAAAGCCGCCTTATCTGCATGCAAAATGACTTCCGAAAAGCAGCCGTTCAAGTTAACCTGAGAGTTGACTCAGATTCGGGCATCAAATCTCCGTCAAGAACGGCAAATAGTTCTTTCGATAAACAGCTTTTGCCA